>JBJELR010000231.1:0-1976 GCA_051879255.1 Lachnospiraceae bacterium
CAGACAGGTGGATACCAGGGAAATTGCTTTCCGCAGTCTTTATGTCTATCTTTTGGAAAATGAGAAGCGCAACAGACTGGATATGACCAGAGCACTGGAATATATCGGGATTTCCAACCAGGATATGGAGGAGTACAGAGAAAGGGAAACAGCCTTCCAAAATCAGGTTACGGGAAAGCGTATGTCCATGAGCCGGCTTCGTGAACAGTTGGGGCAGACGGTTTTTGAACCACTAAGATGGATAGAGCAAATCAACAGCCAGGAGAATCGGTCCCCAATCCAGATTTATGAGGACCGGGGAGAGGGCTATAAAGAAGAAGAATCCTATTTTGTAAAGGAGTTAAATCTTGATGGACAACAGGTGGAGTTTACGCTTGAGGCAGATGGCAATGTGCGCCATCTTAGAATTGATCCCGCTATGGAGTCCTGCCTTTGCCGTATCCTGCAGCTTGCGATTAACGAAGAGCCCATAAGCCTGCCCAATAAGCGATTATGTACCATTAATGGTACCTGGGTGGAGGACAGTATTGTTTTTTCTACTATGGATCCCAATATTAATCTTCATTTGGAGAGCCTAAAGCGACAGGCCAAGAATCGACTTGAGCTGAAGCTGGAAATTATACCTGTACCAAAGGAGCTTTGTGAGAATTTAGAAAAAAGCCTGAAAAGGAGAATACGTTTGTGATGGGAAAAGCGAAAGAACTGATTCGCAGGATATTGGAGGAACGCTGTCGGCAGGAGTATCACGCCCTCTGGCAGCAAAAAACCATCTCCTATGACAGTTGGATCAGAAAGCAGGAGGAGAATAGGGATTATCCTGTTTCCAGGCAGCAGTTCCAGGATGGGGAAATCGCTTTTTTCTCCTTTAGAGAATTGGAAAAAGGAGAAAGTCTCTGGCAAAACAGAAGGGAGGAAATCATCTGTTTTGTAGAAAACCCACAATGGATTCGTGAACATACAGCCGAAAAGCTGCTGTCCTGCTTTCAGGAAAGAGAGCAGGTTCAGGTAGTCTATGGTGATGAGGATGAGTGGAGCAATGGAGGACACAGTCGAATGAACCCCTGGTTCAAACCGGACTACTCCCCGGATACACTGCTGTCATGGTTCTACTTTGGCTCGCTGACTGCTTTTCGCCGGGAAAGCCTGAGGGAGGTTTCTCTGGAAGGATACGCTACGGCCAGACAGAGGTGGTATGCCCTAAGTCTGCAGGTTTGTTTATCCCTGGACCCCCATCAGATATTCCATCTTAAGGAGATGTTGGTTACCAGTCCCCAAATCACCTACTGGGGCTTTGAGGAAGAATATCAGCCGCTAAGAGAAAAATTAAGCAGTATTCTACCTGTTGAATCGGTAAAAGGGGTATCCGTCATTATTCCCTCTAAGGATAATCCTCAGGTGTTGGAGCGATGCTTAAAATCCGTCAGGGAATATCAGGATGGTATAGACCTTGAGATTATTGTGGTAGACAATGGCAGCAGCAGTGAGAATGTTAAGCGGCTGGAGGAACTAAAAAAGGTCTATGGGTTTGCTTATCTGTATCAGCCTATGGAATTCAATTTTTCCCGGATGTGTAATCTGGGAGCAAAGGAAAGTAAAAAAGACCTGCTCTTATTTTTAAATGATGACTGTCAGGCTATCCAGTCCGGTTGGCTGAAGAAGATGGTGGATAAAGCAAGCTATCGCCATGTAGGGGCGGTAGGGGTAAAGCTCTATTACCCGGATACCACCATGCTGCAGCACTGTGGGGTGTATAGCATTTATCCGGGCCCGGTACACAAGCTGCAGTTTAAGAAGGACGAGAAGATCTATTCGGACAGAAGAAATCGAGATGTCCGCAATGTATTGGCGGTAACGGCAGCCTGCCTGATGGTGCGAAAAGAGGTATTTGAACAGGCAGGAGGCTTTGATGAAGGGCTTAAGGTAGCCTTTAATGATGTGGATTTTTGCTGGCGGTTATATGAACTGGGATACCTGAA
>JBJELR010000232.1:0-10958 GCA_051879255.1 Lachnospiraceae bacterium
TTGGATAATGTGATTTTTCCTCTGGAAATTATCGGAATGAAAAAACAGGAGGCCAGAAAGAAGGCTACCAGGCTTTTGGAAATTGTAGGCCTTTCGGATAAGGCAAAGGCCTATCCGGCTCAGCTATCCGGCGGGCAGAAGCAGAGAGTAGCCATTGCCAGGGCATTGGCTACAGACCCTAAGGTCTTGCTTTGTGATGAGGCTACCAGTGCATTGGATCCGGAAACCACCAGAAATATTCTGGCATTGATTCAGGAAATCAACCAAAAGCTGGGAGTGACGGTGGTCATTATTACCCATGAAATGAGAGTCATTGAACAGATTTGTGACCGGGTGGCGGTAATGAATAAAGGGCAGGTAGAGGAAATGGGAAGTGTAAAAGAAGTATTTTTACATCCCAAGTCCCAAACTGCCAAAAGACTGCTTCTTCCCCAGGGAAGTGAACTGGTGCAGGAGCTGGAAGTGGGAACCATGCGAATTGCCTTTGATGGGCAGTCCTCTTTTGAACCGGTGATTTCCCGACTGACGCTGGAAAGCGGGGCATTAATCAATATTTTGGGTGCCAATACGGAAAATATTGGCGGCAAGGCCTATGGTCAGATGCTGATTGAACTGCCACAGGACGAAAAAAGCAAAGAAAAAATTAAAAGCTACCTGGATAGTCAGGGAATTCATTATGAGGAAGGAGGGGTGGCAAATGAGTAAAGAAATTATTCAACTGATTATCAACGGAATAGGGGAAACCTTGTATATGACACTCACTTCTACGATTATCGCCTATATCTTTGGAATTCCTTTGGGTGTTCTGATTTATATCACAGATAAAAATGGGATTTGTCAAAACAGAGGGATTAATTTTATTGTAGGTGTGCTGATCAATATTATCCGTTCCATTCCTTTTTTGATTCTGTTAGTGGCCATCCTGCCCTTTACCCGGTTAGTAGTAGGAACAACCATCGGTTCTACAGCAACGATTGTACCCTTAGTGGTGGCGGCAGCCCCCTTTGTGGCCAGGATGGTAGAATCCTCTCTGCGGGAGGTAGACGAAGGGGTGATTGAAGCAGCTAAGGCCATGGGTGCCAGTCGCATACAGATTATTCTAAAGGTGCTTTTACCGGAGGCAAAGCCTTCCCTATTGGTGGGGGCAACCATAGCAGTTGCCACGATTTTGGGCTATTCAGCCATGGCCGGTTTTGTAGGCGGCGGCGGATTGGGTGCCATTGCCATTAATTATGGCTATTATCGTTATCAGGCGAATATGATGTTGATTACGGTAGCGTTGTTGGTGATTATTGTGCAGCTTTTCCAGGAAGTAGGTGTACGACTGGTCAACAAGCTGGATAAACGGCTGAAATAAGAAAGTGACAGATGAAAAATGAGCTAACAATCCCTGATCTTATTGCCAGATGAAAAGTGCGGATTGCTCTGCACGAGGATTGCTGATGCAGGATTGGGGTTGGATATAGATAATAAGTAATGCCGAAAGAAAAAGGCAAAAAGGAGGACAATTATGAAAAAAAGATTCATCAAAAAAGCAGCAGTTGCTTTAGCAGCAGTGGGTATCCTGGGTGGAGTACTTGCCGGCTGCGGTCAGAAGAATGAGCAGGCTCCCGCAGCAGCACCTGCAGAAGGAACCACCCAGGCAGAAGAAACTGCCGCTGTGCAGGAAACCGCTCAGGCAGGAAGTCTGGAGACCATAAAGGTGGGAGCAACTCCTGCACCCCATGCAGAAATTTTAGAGATAGTTAAGGAGCAGCTTCTGGAAAAGGGCTATCAGTTAGAAATCGTGGAATATAACGATTATATTCTGCCTAACAATGCTGTACAGGAGGGAGAACTGGATGCGAACTACTTCCAGCATCAGCCTTACCTGGATGATTTTAATGCACAGAATGGAACCACTCTGGTAACCGTTGCCACCGTTCACTTTGAACCCTTCGGCCTTTATGCAGGAAAAACAGCATCCTTAGAGGAAATTAAGGAAGGAGCAAAGGTAGCCGTTCCCAACGATACAACCAATGAGGCAAGGGCACTTCTGTTGCTGGAGGCACAGGGCCTGATTAAGCTTAAGGAGGGAGCAGGTATCAATGCAACTAAAATTGACATTGTAGAAAATCCTCTGAATCTGGAAATTGTAGAGCTGGAGGCTGCTCAAATTCCCAGATCCTTACCGGATGTGGACATTGCCGCAATCAATGGAAACTATGCAGTAGGTGCCGGCTTAAGCCTGAAGGATGCACTGGCAGTAGAGGCAGCAGATTCACTGGCAGCACAGACCTATGGCAACGTTGTGGTCGTAAAGGAAGGTAATGAAGAAAGCGACAAGACCAAGGCTTTGGTAGAAGTAATCCTTTCTGAGGAAGTAAAGAATTTTATTAACGATAATTATGATGGAGCCGTAGTACCTGTATTCTAAGACTCTTTGTATAGCGGCAAGAAGGAAATCTCCCTGCAGACATTTGTCTGGAGGGGGATTTTGTATTAGGTCAGGCGGCTTTTTATTGACAGCACAGAAGGCTCATGTTATTCTGATAACAGTTTCTATTTGCTTTAGGATTATCGGTTTCTTAGGGGAAAATGGGGGAGAGTATGAGACTGAAAAAAGTAATTTTAATCCTGGTGGGTTGCCTGGCAGTAGGCTTAGGTGCGTTGGGCAGTGTGCTTCCTTTATTGCCTACTTTTCCTTTTCTGCTTTTGGCTACCATATGCTTTACCAGAAGCTCCAAAAGGCTTCAGACCTGGTTCATGGGAACCAAGCTTTATCAGGATAACCTGGAAAGCTACGTTAAAGGAGAAGGAATGACCTTGAAAACAAAGCTCAGAATTATGGGAATGAGTACATTTTTTATGGCCATCAGCTTTTTTGCCCTGTATCGGGTACCGGTAGGACAGATTATTGTAGCTTTGATTTGGATTGCTTTAGTATGCTATTTTACTTTCGGGATTAAGACCATGAAGGTAGATGGAGCAGTAGAATAACGAGAGAGACAAGGAAAGCCCTAATCCCTGAATAAGGGAGAGGGGCTTTTCTTAAAGACTTCAACAGGGAGGAAATCATGATTATCGGAACACATATGTCCATTGCAGGAGGACTGGAGAAAACGGCGAAGGCAGTGGTGGCTATGGAGGCTAATACCATGCAGATTTTCAGCCGTAATCCCAGAGGCTCTAATTTTAAGGATCCAACAGACAAGGAGCTGGCAGCCTTTCAGGAAATCCGCAGACAGCAGGGCTGGGGGCCCCTTCTGGCCCATGCACCCTATACCATGAATCCGGCCAGCAATCAGGAGAAAATCTATGAATTTGCCTGTATGGTACTGAAAGAGGATATTGCCAGAATGGACAGGCTGGAAATAGAAAACATGGTCTTTCATCCCGGCAGCCATACCGGTATCGGTGTGGAGGAGGGAATTAAAAATATTGTGGCAGCCCTGGATCAGGCCATTACGGGAGAGGAAAGGATTATGATTCTTTTAGAAACTATGTCCGGAAAGGGAACGGAGATTGGCTACGAATTTGAGCAGCTTAGAGAAATTCGTGACCGGGCAGCTCACCCGGAACGCATAGGGGTATGTCTGGATACCTGCCACATTTTTTCTGCAGGTTATGATATTGTAAATCGTTTAGATGAAGTGGTTGATGAGTTTGACCGGATTATCGGACTGGAGCATTTGAAGGCAGTCCATTTTAATGACAGCCTCACCCCTTTTGGGGCGAAGAAGGACCGTCATGCCACCATTGGTAATGGAGAAATAGGGATGGAGGCTCTGCTTCGGGTGTTGATTCATCCTGCATTAAAGGATTTGCCCTTTTATCTGGAGACGCCCTTGGAGGATGCAGGACACAAAGAGGAAATTCGTATGCTGAAGGATAAACTGGGAGTAGCGTAGAATAAGACGAAAGAAAGGAAGGAAAGAAAATGCAGAATTTTACACAGTATTCACCTACGGAGATTGTATTTGGAAAGGATACCCAGCACCAGGTAGGAGCACAGGTGAAAAAGTGGGGCGGCAGCCGGGTGCTGATTGTATATGGACAGAAAAGTGTGATACGAAACGGTCTGCTGGAACAGGTGAAGGTTTCTTTGGAAAAAGAAGGAATTTTTTACTGCGAATGGGGCGGAGTGCAGCCCAATCCCAGATTGTCCCATGCACAGGCCGGCTGTGAGTTTGCCATCAAAGAAGGGGTAAATTTTATTCTGGCAGTAGGCGGAGGAAGTGTCATTGATACGGCCAAGGCCATTGCCCATGGTGTGGCGAATCCACAAGCCGCTATTTGGGATATCTGGACAGGGAAGACAGCATTGACGAAGACCACATCTGTGGGGGTGGTGCTGACCATTTCCGCAGCAGGAAGCGAGACCAGCGACTCTGCCGTTTTAACCAATGAGGAACTGGGGAAAAAGGCGGGAATCAATACCGATTTGAACCGTCCTGTATTTGCCATCATGAATCCTGAACTGACCTATACGCTGCCTAAATTTCAGATTGCCTGTGGAGTGGTGGATATTATGATGCATACCCTTGAGCGTTATTTTATTCCGGGTACCAGCAATCGGATGACGGATGAAATTGCAGAAGGTCTGCTGAGAACGGTAATTGATTGCGGAAGGGTGGCGATGAAGAATCCTTCCGATTACGATGCCATGAGCGAAATCATGTGGTGCGGCAGCCTGTCCCATAATAATCTTACGGGGTTAGGGAGGGCAAAGGATTTTTCCGTACATAAAATGGGCCATGCTCTGGGTGCGCGTTTTGATAAGGCTCATGGAGCCACACTTTCAGCGGTCTGGGAGGCATGGGCGCTTTATGGCTACCAAAATGATCTTGAACGGTTTAAGCATTATGGGAAAACCGTATGGGGAATCGAAACAGAAGATACAAAGAAGGCGGCAAGGGAGGCTATTACCCGTACAGTAGAGTTTTTCCATGAACTGGATATGCCAACCTGTCTGTCGGAATTGGGAATCGGAGTACAGGAAGAAGAAGTATTGCGAAAGCTGGCTATGGATGCTACCATGAATGACACTCTGGAATTGTCCCAATTGCGAAAGCTGAAGGCAGAGGATGTTTACCAAATTTATGCAAAAGCAAATCACTAGGGAATAAGGATAAAGGAAGCTGTCACAGTAATATGCGGCAGCTTTTTTCATGCTCCCAAAACGAATAAAAGTAAAGGAAAAATCAGAACTTTGGAGCTTAATGAAAATTTTTATCCAATAACGAGGCTTGACGATTTTTCTCGGATATGATAAATTAATTCAATGTTAGAGATGGCTAACTAAGGGCAAGTTAAGCAACTCTACTTTTTTTAAAAAACGAGGTTAGAAATAACTAATAATAATGAGTATAAACTTATTTAACTGAAAATTACTGATTCAAAGCTTTACAGTAAGGAGTATATCAGGTATGCGTAAATATGGTTCAACCCTTGTGTTGGCATTGATTTTATTGATTCTTTCCCTTGGTTCTTTGTTTCTTGGTGTAATAGATGTGAATTTGCAGGGACTGTTTGGAGGGGATATGGGGCAGCTGCATATCTTTCTTGTTTCCCGCCTCCCCAGACTTTTGGCAGTTTTGTGCACCGGTGTGGGAATGAGCGTGGCAGGTTTGATTATGCAGCAGCTATGTATGAATAAATTTGTTTCACCGACTACAGGTGCAACGATTTCTTCAGCAGAGCTGGGGGTTTTGGTGGCTCTTTTGTTTATGCCTTCTTCAACCCTATGGGGGAGAGCACTGTTTGCTTTTGTGGCAGCAATTCTGGGCACCTGGGTTTTTGTCTGGTTTATTCAGCGAATTCCGTTTAAGGATGTGGTAATGGTTCCTTTGGTGGGAATTATGTTTAGCAATGTAATTGGGGGAATAACCAATTACCTTGCCTATAAATATGAAATGACGCAGGCGCTGTCCAGTTGGCTGGTAGGTCATTTTGCTCTGATTATCCGGGGTAGATACGAAATCGTTTATTTAGTATTACCGTTAGTTATTCTCGCCTTTTTATTTGCTACCCATTTTAATATTGTGGGCATGGGAAAGGACTTTTCACAGAACCTGGGAGTAAATTATAAGCTGGTTCTGTTTCTGGGATTAGGGATTGCGGCAATGATAACTGCCAGTGTGGTGGTTGTGGTAGGGGCTATTTCCTATGTGGGTCTGATCGTTCCAAATCTGGTGGCTCTTTTTAAAGGAGATAAAATCAGAGGAACTCTGATTGACACAGCTTTGTTTGGTGCTATTTTCGTACTGGCCTGCGATATGCTGGGGAGAGTAATTATCGCACCCTTCGAGCTGCCTATTGAATTGATTATTGGAGTACTGGGAAGTATTCTGTTCATCGGACTGCTCTTTTACCGGCTGAAAAATGGCCGTAAAGCAGTGGTGTTGCTGAAAAAAGTAAAGACAGAATAGCAATCAAATGAACGGGGAATTAAAACGTTTCAGAATGGAGGAAAAATGCGGGGAAGTACTTATGTATTGAATGGAAGGCGGTTTTTGGCTGCATATCCACAGTTTAAGAGGGAAGAAGCAGGAAGGAAAGCCGATAGCCGTACAGGCTGGAAAACAAAACTCATCGTTCTGACTGCACTGGTACTTTTGGCAGCGGCAGTTTATCTGACCATAGGAGTTAATTTTGGAAATCAAAGACTGATGAATTATGCTTTTCGACTGCGGATTCCCAAGCTGATGGTTATGGCTATTTCTGCCTTTGCCATAGGAGGAGCCTCTATCGTATTTCAGTCCATCATCAATAATACGATTGTAACCCCATGTCTTTTGGGGATGAATTCTCTCTACACCTTAATTCATACGGCAGTGGTTTTCTTTGCGGGCAGCGGAAGTATTCTGGCGGTCAATGCCAATCTGGCTTTTACCACAGACCTTATCCTGATGAGTATGGCAGCCACCTTTATCTATAGCTACCTATTCCGAAAAACCAACCATAATGTGTTGTATGTATTGTTGGTGGGTACTGTACTTAGCTCCTTTTTTGGCAGTCTCCAGGGAACGATGGTCAGAGTAATGGATCCCAATGAATATGATAGTCTTCTGTCCAGTCTGGTAGCCAGTCTGAGCAACATTAATGGAGAGATTATTGCGGTTTCCTGCATCGCACTGGCAATAGTGCTGTTTCTTTTACGAAAGGAACTGGCACTGCTGGATGTGATTACTTTGGGAAAAAACCAGGCCATTAATCTGGGAGTAGATTATGACCGCACCATACGCAGACTTTTATGGGGAGTGACGGTTTGTATTGCGGTAGCAACAGCCATGGTAGGGCCTATTTCTTTTCTAGGGCTGATCATTGCCAATCTGTCAAGACAATTTTTCAAGACCTACCGCCACAGGATATTGATTGCGGGCTCAACCCTTTTTGGAATGGTGCTTCTAATGGGGGGACAATTGATCGTTGAGCATATTTTTGTTTACTCTGTTCCCATCAGTGTCTTCATTACGGTGGGAGGAGGCTTATATTTCCTTTACCTGCTGCTAAAGGGAAGAAAGAGTATTTAAGAGGAAGGAAGAAAAAATGATTATTCGAAAGCTTACCAAACGGTATGACGGGAAAGCAGTGGTTGACGGGGTCAGCCTTACCATTCCCAAGGGAAAGGTAACCTCCCTGATTGGGCCTAATGGAGCCGGCAAGTCCACTGTAATGGGAATGATTTCCCGACTGATTGCCAAAGACGAGGGAATGGTGGATTTTGAAGGAAAAGAAATGAAGGAGTGGAAAAGCCGGGAGCTTTCCAAGCGTCTGGCTATTTTAACCCAACATCAAAACATTCAGATGAAGCTGACAGTAAGAGAATTGGTATCCTTCGGGCGCTTTCCCTATTCCGGCAACCGACTTACCGCAGAGGATGAGAAAATTATCGATGGCGCTATTGCCTATATGGAGTTGGAGGAACTGGAAGAAAGATTTATTGACGAGCTTTCCGGCGGACAAAGGCAGCGAGCCTATATTGCCATGGTCATTGCCCAGGATACGGATTATGTTCTTCTGGATGAGCCTACCAATAATCTGGATATTTATCACTCCTCCAATATGATGAAAATGGCCCGCCGACTTTGTGATGAGCTGGGAAAAACCGTAATACTGGTGCTTCATGAATTAAACTATGCAGCATTTTATTCTGACTATATCTGTGCTTTTGTAGATGGTCGGGTAGAAAAGTTTGGGACAGTTAAGGAGGTGATGCAAAAGGACGTGCTGAAAAAAATCTACAAGGTAGATTTTGAAATTATGGAAATCAAGGGAAAACCCCTATCCATTTATTATTAATATTAATGCTGTTTTGCATACAAAAAGGAGGATGATGACATGAAAAAATTCTTAACCTTAACACTGGGACTGCTTTTGGGGCTTAGTCTTGTAGCCTGTGGCAGTAAAAAGGCGGCAGAAAGTACGACCCTAACACAGGCAACTCCGGAAAGTATTGAAGCCACAGAGGAGGCAACTACTCAGACAGATGCTGAAATCCCGGATACCGTTACGATTACCACACTTAACCAAAATCGTGAAAAGACAGAGATAGAGGTTCCCTATGATCCTCAAAGAGTGGCAATTCTGGACATGGCGGCTTTAGATATTCTGGATAATCTTGGACTGGGAGACCGGGTGGTAGGAAGCGCAAAGACCTCCCTGGATTATCTTAAGGCTTATACACCGGGGGAAACCATAGCAAATCTGGGAACCATCAAGGAGGCAGATTTGGAAGCGGTGATGGCCTGTGAACCGGATGTGATTTTTATTGGAGGCCGCTTAAGCAGTTCCTATGAGGCTTTAAGTGAAATTGCACCTGTTGTTTATCTGGCTACGGATGCCGAACTGGGGGTAGTGGAAAGTACCAAGGAAATTGCCCGCACCATCGCTTCCATTTTCGGAAAAGAGGCAGAAATTGAAGAAAAGCTGGCAGGCTTTGATGAAAGAATTGATACCTTAAGAGCCTTTGCAGAAGGAAAAAATGTGATTGTAGGAATGTGTACCAGCGGCAGCTTTAACGTGATTGGAAATGATGGACGCTGCTCGATTATCGGTGTAGAGGTGGGCTTTGAAAATATTGGAGTGGCAGATGAGGTACAGACCTCTACCCATGGTAATGAGGCCTCCTTTGAATACATCGTACAGAAAAATCCTGAGTATATTTTCGTCATGGACAGAGATGCAGCGATTCAGACAGAAGGCGCAAAGCTGGCTCAGGAAATCATGGAAAATGAACTGGTTATGGGAACCGATGCCTATAAAAACGGACAGATTGTTTATCTGGCACATCCTGCAGTATGGTATACTGCAGAAGGTGGTGTGACTGCCCTTGATTTAATGCTTCAGGATCTGGAAACTCCTTTAATGTCTCAGTAGACAAAAATTTTTTGACTATGAGAAAAGAAAGCATGATGAAAGTTGATACTCCCGGAATGGAAGAACCAAAAAGGACAGGCAGCCGGCCGGCCATGGGAAAAGAAGAAATTCTGAATCGGCTGAAACAGGGAGGATATCGGATTACGAAGCAGAGACTGGCACTCTTAGAGGTTATTCTGGAAAGTGAGTGTAGCTGCTGTAAGGAAATCTATTTTTATGTGCATAAAAAAATGCCCCGGATAGGGATAGCAACCATCTATCGAATGATGAATACACTGGAGGAGATAGGTGCAATCGAAAGAAAGAATCTGTATCAGATTTGTCCCAGGGATAGAGATAAAATAGAAAATTGTATTGTTCAGTACAGTGAAGGTATGCAGATTCGTCTGTCTGCAGAGAACCTCCATCGTGTGGTAGAGGAAGGGATGAAAAAGCTGGGACTGGCCGATAAAAATATGGTACAGCAGATTATTGCCATCCATCCCTTAGCTGAATAGTAAAGAGTAAAATAAAAACAGTCGCAAAATTTCAGGAAGAATTTTGGGGCTGTTTTTTTCGCGTAAAAATAATCCAAGAAATAAGCAACAAAATCCTATATGGGACCTTTGGTTTATAGTACAATGAAAATAAAAGAAAAAAGGAAACGGAGAGTTGCCATGTTCAGGAATAGAATGAAGGATTTTCTGGAGCAGTTTCTTTGGGGCTCCAAACAGAAGCAGTCCTCATTAAGGCAGCAGGTAACCAGAATCATCGTGGTTTGCTGTATTGGTGCGGTAACCATTCAAGCCATTGTGATGCTTGCCATGATTCTGAATCAGTATGTCAGCCAGGAGAAAGAGGATACCTTATATCTTCTGGAGAGTGCCAATACCAGAATGGATAACACCCTTCAATATTTGGAGGAAATGACCTTATCCATTCAGCACAATATCGGGGTGAAGAAGTTTCTGACCAGCCATTTGTATAGTATAGAAAGTGCTACTAAACAGCTGGAGACGGTGACAAATCTGTTTTCTGAACAAAATCGAATGGATGCCCAGGAGCCCTTTGTCCAAAAGGTCTATCTGTTTCAGGAATCAGGGCGAAAAATCTACAATCTGTATTATCCCACTACGGTATCGGAAATGGAAAAGGAGGAGCAAAAATACAGCCAGATGAATCAGCGCTTTCTGGAACAGACCAGAGCCTTTTATTACGAGGTAGAGGAGAATGCGGTAAATCTATGTCTGAAGCTGTATAACGAAGACATGAATTCCATGGGGACCTGTATTTTCGTTCTAAACAGAGCCGGAATGGAGGAAATCTATTCCAATCTGGATAAGATGAAGCAGTGTGGTTGGGCAATCCTCCAGGAAGAAGATGTGATTTTAGGCAGAGGGAACCGGGAAATACCCGCCAAAGGCTCTCTGGAGCATACCATGAAGACCGGATTTGGACTCACCCTTCATGCGGCCATTTCCCCCTGGCAGGTTTATCGTTCCCTGGGAACCACTATGCTTATTCTGGTGATTATCTCTGCTGCCATTATCCTACTGATTTCTTTGTTGGGCTATATTCTGGCCAGATATTTTGTCCATCCGCTGGAAACCATTGCAGAA
>JBJELR010000233.1:0-10898 GCA_051879255.1 Lachnospiraceae bacterium
ACATAAGGTCATTGTGGAAAAACTATGATGCAGAATATATGGCAAAGGATTAGGAGTATAATCATGTTTGATACTCTAATCAGGATATAGAATCGTATAGAGAAATGGAGGAAGAAATGAGTAAAAAACCAACCGTATTAATGATTTTAGATGGCTATGGACTGAATGCAAAAAAAGAAGGAAATGCAATTGCACAGGCAAAAACTCCTGTTATGGATAAGCTGATGGCTGAATGTCCCTTCGTAAAGGGAAATGCCAGTGGAATGGCAGTGGGGCTTCCTGAGGGTCAGATGGGAAATTCTGAAGTGGGACACTTGAATATGGGTGCCGGACGTATTGTTTATCAGGAGCTGACCAGAATTACCAAAGAGATTCAGGATGGTACTTTTTTTGAAAATCCGGCCTTGCTGGAGGCGGTGGAAAATTGTAAGAAAAACGATTCTGCACTGCATTTATTTGGACTTTTATCTGACGGTGGTGTGCATAGCCATAATACCCATCTCTACGGTCTTTTGGAGTTGGCAAAGCGCAACAATCTTTCCAAGGTGTATGTGCATTGCTTTCTGGATGGCAGAGATACTCCTCCTGCAAGCGGAAAAGGCTTTGCAGAAGAACTGGAAAAAGAAATGGCAAAAATCGGCGTAGGAGAAATTGCCTCCGTAATGGGTCGCTATTATGCCATGGACAGGGATAACAACTATGATCGGGTTAAGCTGGCTTATGATGCTTTAACGAAAGGGGAAGGGGAAAAAGGAACTTCAGCTCCTAACGCAATTCAGGCTTCCTATGATGCAGGAAAAACGGATGAATTCGTTATGCCCACAGTAATCGAGAAAAACGGTGCCCCTGTGGCCTTAATTCGGGATAAGGATTCGGTAATCTTTTTTAACTTCCGGCCTGACCGGGCAAGAGAAATTACCAGAGCCTTCTGTGATGATGAGTTTAAGGGCTTTGAGCGTCAAAGACCGGACCTGGTTTATGTCTGCTTTTCTGATTACGATCCCACTATTCCCAACAAGGAGGTGGCTTTCCATAAGATTTCCATTACCAATACCTTTGGAGAATGGCTGGCAGCCAACAAGATGACCCAGGCCAGAATTGCGGAAACGGAAAAGTATGCCCACGTTACCTTTTTCTTCAACGGTGGAGTAGAAGAACCCAATGAGGGAGAGGACAGGATTTTAGTAAACTCTCCTAAGGTTGCCACTTACGATTTACAGCCCCAAATGAGTGCCTATGAGGTTTGTGATCGTTTGGTAGAAGCCATTACCGGGGATAAATACGATGTGATTATCATTAATTTTGCAAACCCGGATATGGTAGGACATACCGGGGTGCAGGAGGCGGCCGTCAAAGCTATTGAAGTGGTGGATGAGTGCATTGGAAAGGCCGTTTCAGCCATAAAGCAGGTGGGAGGAACCATGTTTATCTGTGCAGACCATGGGAATGCAGAGCAAATGGTGGATGAGAAAACCCTTGCCCCCTTTACTGCTCACACCACCAATGAAGTTCCCTTTATTCTGGTGAATTACGATTCTGCCTACACTTTGAGAGAAGGAGGCTGTCTGGCGGATATTGTGCCTACTCTTATTCAGATCATGGGTAAGGAACAGCCTGCGGAAATGACCGGAAAATCCTTATTGATTCATCAATAAAATAGCAAAACCTGTGTTGAGACTTTGGGAGCCATGGCGGCTCCCTTTTTTTACCTTTAAACAGGGTTGACAAAATAAAAGAATAAATATATACTCAGTGTACTAATAGTGATAATACACTTAAAGAATTGAAGGAGAGGGAATTGAAACAGGGAAGGAGGAGCTATGATTGTACTGGACTTAAAGGATGCCAGGCCATTATATGAACAGGTGGTAGAACGGTTTAAACACCTGATTCTATGTGGAGCCCTGCCGGAGGATGAAAAATTACCCTCCGTAAGGAATCTGGCCATGGAATTATCCATCAATCCCAATACCATTCAGAAGGCTTATGGAGAGTTGGAAAGGCAGAGTTTTATCTATACGGTAAAAGGGAGAGGGAACTTTGTTTCTCCTAATGAGGGGCTGAAGGAGGCCAAAAAGGAGGAGCTTAAGAAACAATTGGCTGAATTGGTCAGGGAGGGGGAGAGCATCGGCTTTACCCGCAGGGAAATGATTCACTATATTGAGAATGTGTGATGGAGGAGAAAATGATTACCTTAGAAAATGTATCAAAAAGGTTTGAGGATGTCTGGGCAGTAAATAACGTCAGCCTCACCATGCAGGAAGGCAGTGTTTTCGGTCTGATTGGAACCAATGGGGCGGGGAAAACCACTATGATGAGGATGATAGCAGGAATTATGCACCCTGATGGCGGGGAAATTCTGATTGATGGGAAAAAAGTATTTGATCAGGAGAAGGCCTTAAAGGAGCTCTATTTTATTCCCGATGAGCCTTATTTTTTCCGCAATGCTACACCCAGGGATATGGAGAAATACCTGACCACCGTTTATGAGGAGTTTTCTTCCGGACCCTTTTATGAGTATCTGGAAAGGTTTGGCTTGCGAAAGGACAGAAAGATTGCCACTTTTTCCAAGGGGATGCAAAAGCAGTTGTCCATTATCTGTGGATTGTGCTCCAATACGAAATATTTGCTTTGTGATGAAACCTTTGACGGCCTTGACCCGGTAATGCGTCAGGGAGTAAAGAGTATTCTGGCAAGCCACATGGAGCAGCGAGGCCTTACCCCCATTATTGCTTCTCATAACCTGAGGGAGCTGGAGGATATTTGCGACCACATCGGTCTTTTGCATAGAGGAGGAATATTGTTGTCAAAGGAGCTTCTGGAGATGAAATGTAATATCCAGAAAATCCAGTGTGTGTTCAGTAACGAGGAAGAAGCAGCGAAGGCGGGAAAGCAAATGGCTATTTTGCAAATGGAAAAGAGGGGGATGTTGTATACCATAACCGCCAGAGGAAGCAGGGAAGAAATTATTGCCTCCTTTGCTGCCCTGGATACGGTATTTTATGAGGTTCTGCCTTTAAGTCTGGAGGAAATTTTTATCAGTGAAACGGAGGTAGTAGGTTATGACATCAAAAAGATTGTTTTTAGCTGATTGCATAGAAAATGCTAAGCGTAGGGGATGGGTATTTGGAATACAGGTTTTAACCTTCTTCATTAGCTTTCCCGGTGTGCTTTTACTGGGATTGAATTCCATCAGCCAAAGGCGCTGGAGCGATCAGGAACAGATAAACAAGCAATTATATGAGTTTACCAGAAGAACTTTTGCGATCAGCGAATGGTCCAGTATTTTCATTGTTCTGCTGGCCATTTTGGCGGGAATACAGGCATTTTCCTGGCTGCACAACAAAAAACAGGTGAATTTCTACCATAGCCAGCCGGTCAGCAGAAACAGAAGATTTCTGGTGATTTGGTTTAATGGTATTGTCAGCTTTATTCTGTCCTATGGAATAAATTTAGGTCTTGGAATGCTGGTGGCAGCAAGCTATGGCTGCCTGCCGAGAGAGATGATTATTCTTATTCCCCAGGCCATATTGGCTCATTTACTGTTATTCATGGCAGTTTACCATGTGGCTATTGTGGCAGTAATGCTGACCGGATATACCCTGGTAAGCCTGGTGGCGACGGTGGTTGTTTTGTTCTATGAATTTGCTGCCAGAGCACTGTACTGGTCTTATGCGGCCAATTTCTTTCGTACTTATGGAGATAGAGAGAGTGGGAAAATGCTCAATACTCTTTTTTCTCCTCTGGTGACTTTCTTTCGCTATTTATTCAGCCGTAATAATGACGGTTACCAAATGGAGAAATATACCTATTCCGAAACCATGTTTACCATGGCAGGACTGGTGATTCTGTTTGGTCTGGCAGGCTGGCTGCTGTATAAGGTAAGGCCCAGTGAAAGCCATGGAAAATCCATTAGCTTTCCCAAAATTAAGATACCCTTGGAAATTTTGCTGTTGCTTGTTCTGGGTACAGCAGGGGGGCTGTTTGTTTATGCTGTTTCCGGCTCCAGTGAAGCGTTGGGAATTGGAGGCTCCATTTTCTCAGTATGTATTCTCCATATCGTGATTTGGTTGATTTATGAAATGGACTTTCGTGCCATAAGAAGGGGGTTAGCCGGATTAGGCTTCTCTGCCATTATGGTGGTGTTTATTTTTGCAGTGTTTAGGTGGGATATCTTTGGCTATGACGAGAGGATTCCCGCACAGAAGAAGGTGGAAAGTGTGGCGCTGTCTTTTCGTACCGTTTATATGGATAATAAGCGGGTACTTTCTGACGGAACGGAAGTTTTAGCCATGAACTACTGGCCGGTGGAAATGGAACTTACGGATGTGGATATGGTCTATGGGTTGTTAAATAACCGGGTAAATCCGGAGGACTTTGAGCAATACGAGAGCCTGTCCAGGATAGAGGTAGTGTTTAAGCTGAAAAATGGCAAAACCATAGATCGTTATCTTTACTTCAGCTATCCCGACAATCTTAAGGTAATAAATGAAATCTTCCATACCCCACAATACCAGACGGCTACTAACCAGTTGATGGAAGATAATTTTGTAGAAGAATTCAAGATTTTCAAGGCGGAATATGACAATGGCAGAATGAATTATGCTGTACCGGATGAGCAGGTGAAGGAACTGCTTGAGGCTTATGTAAAAGATGTAAATAGCGTGGATTTTGCAGAGCTCTATGATGCAATCCCTATTGGAAGAATGATGGTAGGAGGACAGGGAATTAAAAACAGCGAATATATTAATCGGTGGCTGGCTCCGATTTATCCCTCCTTTACCAATACCATTTCCCTGCTTAAGAAGAACGGGATTGTGGCTCAGGCAGTCTGTGACGAGGATTATGTGGAACGGATAAAGAGCATTACCATTACCTATACCGATTATGATGTATTAGAGGCTAAAGGCTCCGACGAGGCACAAAAAAGGGTAGTATTCGTCAATGAAGCATTGGAAGTAGGAGAGGAATACGCTCTTTCTGAACGGCCTGATGCCTGGTCCTATGAGAAACCTGAGAGGTTTAAGGAAATTCTGGATAATGCTGTTTTGGAAACGTTGGAATATTGGCAGGAATATGATGGAGGTAATCGAAGCAGTAACTACCAAATCATGGTGGAACTTAAGGAGGGGGAAAAAATATACAGTGATATTGAACACTTTCGGTTCAGAACCGAACAGCCTCCCGAATTTGTACAAAAGGCAATAGAAGAAATAAAATGATGTTAAGGATTAAGTTTCTCCCCTCTGGGTATACTGGTAAATAAATGAATTTGACCAGGAGGTATACTGATGGGAGAAACTTTTTTGATTACACAGGTGCAGGGAAGGCAGATTCTGGATTCCAGAGGAAATCCAACGATAGAAGCACAGGTTACTGTGGACAAGGCCTACACCGGCAAGGCTGCTGTGCCCTCCGGAGCCAGTACGGGGCAGTTTGAGGCAGTAGAGCTAAGGGATGGAGAAAAGGCCTATGGAGGGCTTGGAGTAACCAGGGCAGCAGCCCATATTAATGGAGAAATCCGCCAGGCACTTTTGGGGAAGGATGTACGAAAGCAGAAGGAAATCGACCAGCTATTAAAGGAACTGGATGGTACTCCCAATAAGGGAAAGCTGGGAGCCAATGCCATTTTGGGAGCCTCCCTGGCCTGTGCCAGGGCAGCAGCCAGAGCACAGGGACAGGGTCTGTATAAATATCTGGGGCAGCAGACGGCTTATCAGCTCCCTGTACCCATGATGAACATTTTAAACGGCGGAAAACACGCCAAGAATACGGTGGATTTTCAGGAATTTATGATTATGCCTGTAGGTGCAGACTGCTTCAGTGAAGCCTTACAGATGGGAACAGCAGTTTACCATCAATTAAAAAAACTGTTGGCGGAGGATGGAAAATCCACAGCAGTAGGTGATGAAGGAGGCTTTGCCCCTGATTTGAAGGATGCCTTTGAGGTCTTTGATTATTTAACCAAGGCGGTAGAAGAAGCAGGCTATACCTGTGGAAAGGATATCGTTTTTGCCATGGATGCAGCCGCATCAGAACTATTTCAGCCGGATGCAGGTCAATATTATTTTCCCGGAGAAAGCCAGATTATTCGAGAGGAAAGAAGAAAAGACCAGCCACCTCAGGCAGGAGATACAGTAATCGGAGTACCGGATACTGAACGGATAGGAATAATGCGAACCACAAAAGAAATGATTGATTTGTATGAAAAACTCTGTGATCAGTACCCCATTTATTCTATCGAAGATGGACTGGATGAAGAAGACTGGGAGGGGTGGAAGGAGTTAACTGAGAGGCTGGGAAAACGGGTACAGCTAGTGGGAGACGATCTTTTTGTAACCAATACTACACGATTGAAAAAGGGAATCAGCGCAGCCTGTGCCAATTCCATTCTGATTAAACCCAATCAAATCGGAACCCTGTCGGAAACGGTGGAAGCAGTAAAGATGGCTCATGAGGCAGGCTATACGGCAGTGATGTCCCATCGCTCAGGGGAAACCGAGGACACCACCATAGCCGATCTGGCAGTGGCTCTTTCCTGTGGGCAGATTAAAACCGGTGCTCCCTGCAGAACGGATCGTGTGGCCAAATATAATCAGCTTCTTAGAATTGAGGAGGAGCTGGGAGAAGGGGCACAATATCCTGGACTGAAGACTTTTCGCTTTAAATTTTAAGAAAAGCGGAGAAAAAATCATAAATTTTGGGAAAAAGATTTCCATATCCCTTGCCAAAAAGCTGATTCTATGCTAGAATACAGAGCGTATGACTAAGGGAGGTCTTTAACATGGAAATATTAAGAACAGTAGCAACCATTCTTTTTATCATAATATGTATTGTATTAACCGTTTTAGTGTTGATGCAGGAAGGCAAATCTGCAGGTTTAGGAGCAATCAGCGGTGCGGCAGAGACCTACTGGGGTAAGAATAAAGGCCGTTCCATGGAAGGCGCACTGGTGAAGATTACGAAGTATCTGGCGATTGCGTTTATTATACTTGCAGCAATTTTGAACATTCAGAGATTTTAAAAAAGTTCGGGGCATTCTTGTAGATACAAGGATGCCTTTTGTGATTTATGGGTTTTCTCCCAGAATAAATTGCTTTGGAAACATTAGGATTTCACTAATTTATTTAAGCAATAGAGCAGGTAAGACCTGTTCTATGGATGGGGATTTGATCGTAGAGCCGAATCTGAAATTCGGCTCGCGTTCCTCAGCGCAAACGCTTCGGAATGGGGATTAAAATGAAAAACTGGCAGGAAAAAAAGCAAACGATTTTAGATTTGATGAACAATGACTTGTACGTGCCTATGAAGGAAAAGGAACTGGCCATTCTTCTTCAGGTGGAGGCGGCAGATCGGCCCAGGCTGAGGCAGGCATTGGAGGAGCTTCTGGAGGAAAAGAAAATTCAGATAAACAAGCGGGGAAAATATTCCTTGTTTGATGCCAGAGCTGCAGCGAAAAATGCAGACCATCTGGTGGGAACCTTCATCAGCCATCAGAAAGGCTTCGGCTTTGTGGAGGTAGATGGCAGAGAGGAAGATTTGTTTATTCCGGAAGGTAAGGTGAACGGAGCATACCATCTGGATACGGTAGAGGTGGCTCTTTTACCCCGCCATGGAGGGAGAAGGCAGGAAGCTAAGGTAGTCAAGGTTTTAGAGCGGGGAACCGAAACCATAGTAGGAACTTACCAGAAAAGCCGCAGCTTCGGCTTTGTGCTTCCGGATAACCAAAAGCTGGCGGAGGATATTTTTATTCCGGCAGAATGTTCTAAGGGTGCAGTAGACGGACATAAGGTAGTAGTAGAGCTGACGGATTACGGCAGCGATAAGAGGAAGCCGGAGGGAAAGGTGATAGAGATTCTGGGTCATATCAATGATCCGGGAGTAGATATTCTGTCCATTGTCAGGGGCTTTGATCTGCCTATGGAATTTCCCCAGAAGGTGATGAATCAGGCCCAGAAGGTGAAGGATGAGTTGCTTCCTGCCGATTTTGAAGGGCGCAGTGACTATCGTGATCTGCTCATGGTTACGATTGACGGAGAGGATGCCAAGGACTTGGATGATGCAGTAAGCCTGACCAGAGATGGAGAACTGTATCAGCTTGGTGTACACATTGCGGATGTCAGTAATTATGTACAGGAAGGTTCTGCCCTGGATCGGGAGGCTCTCAACAGGGGAACCAGCGTCTATCTGGTGGATCGGGTGATTCCTATGCTGCCTCATAGGCTGTCCAACGGAATTTGCTCCTTAAATGCAGGAGTGGATCGATTGGCGCTAAGCTGTCTGATGACCATTAATGCCAAAGGAGAGGTGGTAGATTATAAAATCGAAGAAACGGTAATCTGTGTGGACAGGAGGATGACCTATACTTCAGTGAAAAAAATTCTGGAGGATAAGGATCAGGAGGAGAGAACTGCCTACGCTGATCTGGTTTCTCTGTTTGAAGATATGGAAGAGCTGGCAGTCATTTTACGTAAGAAACGAAAAAAGAGGGGCTCTATTGACTTTGATTTTCCAGAGTCCAAAATCGTTCTGGATAAGGAAGGAAGTCCCATTGCCATAAAGCCCTATGAGAGAAATACAGCCACAAAAATTATTGAGGAGTTCATGCTTATTGCCAATGAAACCATAGCTCAGCATTTTTTCTGGCTAGAGCTGCCTTTTGTCTACCGTACTCACGATATACCGGATCCGGAAAAGATTCAAAAGCTGGGAGCTTTTCTTAGCAGCTTTGGATATTATTTGAAGGTACGCCAGGAGGAGATTCATCCCAAGGAAATTCAAAAGCTTTTGGGAAAAGTGGAGGGAACACCTGAAGAAGCCATGATTTCCCGTCTGGCCCTAAGAAGCATGAAGCAGGCAAAATATACGGTAGACTGTACCGGCCATTTCGGTCTTGCCTGTGAGTACTACTGCCATTTTACCTCTCCTATCCGAAGATACCCGGATTTGCAGATTCATCGCATCATTAAGGACTGGCTGAGAGGCAGACTGAAAGGCAAAAAGCAGGAGCATTATGAGGAAATTCTTCCCCAGGTTGCACACCAGTCCTCCCGCCTGGAAAGGAGGGCTGAGGAGGCAGAGAGAGAAACCAATAAGCTGAAAAAGGTGGAATATATGGAGAACCATATTGGAGAATACTTTGAAGGCGTGGTAAGTGGTGTAACTCAATGGGGAATTTATGTGGAGCTGGCTAATACAGTAGAAGGACTGGTGCATGTATCCAAGCTGCCCGGAGATTATTTTTACTATGATGAGGCTGCCTTGGAGATGGTAGGCAGAAGTACGCAAATCCGATACAAGCTGGGGCAGACAGTGAAGATTCGGGTAGAGGATACGGACAGAGCTGCCAGAACCATTGATTTTGGTATTGCCGATGAAGATCCCGAAGGAGAGGAAAAGAAAAAGGTCTAGCACATAAGCTTTGTACTATGCAGAGGGAAAAATGCTTCGGAATGGAGGAAAAGATGAGCAGGGAAGCAATGAAACTGGTGGCAAATAATAAAAAGGCCTACCATGATTATTTTGTAGAGGAAAAAATAGAGGCCGGACTGGTACTTCATGGTACTGAGGTAAAAAGTCTGAGAATGGGAAAATGCAGCATTAAAGAGGCATTTATCCGCATTGAGCATGGGGAGATATTCATTTATGGAATGCATATTTCTCCCTATGAAAAGGGAAATATTTTTAATAAGGATCCCTTAAGGGTAAAAAAGCTTTTGCTGCATAAAACAGAAATTAATAAGCTGTTAGGAAAAATCAAAGAGAAGGGGTTTACCATTGTGCCCTTACAGGTTTATTTTAAGGAAGGAAGGGCTAAGGTGGAAATCGGTCTTTGCCGGGGAAAGAAGCTATATGACAAGCGGCAGGATATTGCCAAAAAGGATCAGAAGCGGGAGGCTGAAAAAGAGTTTAAAATCAGGAATTTTGGATAAAGTTTAGTTTTTTACCATAAATTCTTAAGAAAAAATTTCTAAAGTGCAGTTGACTTTAGTCAGGATTACCGATAGACTGAAATAGAAGAAGATTTTTGACAACAGCAGTGAAGCTTTGCTGTTTGGACAGAAACAAATTAAATAAGGGCTAGTCAAGGTTTCGACGGGGTTTTTGAAACTGGAGAAGCAAGCCGTTGCGACACGTTAATCGCAAAATTAAAATTAAACGCTGAAGATAATTTAGCATACGCTGCCTAGTTGCAGCTGTCAGCCTCTTTGTACCTATCCATAGAGAATCTGGCATCGACTAGATAGGAAACGACACATACTAAGCTTTGCGTATGTGGGCGTATGATGAAGCTACTGAATGTGTTCGGGTGTCAATCACCGGATACAGGAGGGAATGTAATCCGATTGACTAAGCTTGTAGAAGTACAGGGGATGGGGCTTCGGACACGGGTTCGACTCCCGTCTAGTCCATTCTAAGACCTTGATTTTATGCGGTTCTCGGAACACATAAAATCAAAAGGTACTCAAAAAGGTACTCAAACGCAATATACACAGGAAAGGAGATTCCTGTGCAAGTGCTACTGAAGATAAATCGAGATAGAATCGGTTTATTTTTTTGTTCAAATTTATTGCAAGTTTTTTTGATCCCCCCCCCTACCCTCAGATTTTAACTGAAAATTTCAATTAGGAATTTTTAGGGAAACAGGCCATATTTTTCTTCAATTTCTAAAAAATACTGCAAAAGATTTTGATACCCCCGGGGTGTCAATTTTGGAGCTGAAAATTCATTTCTAAAAATTTTTGATTTATCCATTGATTTTACGCAGATTTTTTATGATTGCCATGGTAGAAGATTGAGCATGTTAAAACGTATATTGGTAATGCATGGAGCTATAAGAGTAATTTTAGGCACCCCTGTATGTTACTATATACTGCTGTGAGCTTGTAGAATGGCTC
>JBJELR010000234.1:0-10861 GCA_051879255.1 Lachnospiraceae bacterium
ACCAAAGAGAGGCTATATGGAAAGCAGCGGAATTGAAAAAGCTGAATGAGAGCCGTAAGGAAATGACCCAGCAGCAGTTAGATAAAGCTATTGCAATCGTGGAAAAAGAAGGCTGGCAGAAGCAGTCCGTCATTCTGGTCTATCTTCCCGACTGCCATGAAAGCCTGGCGGGAATTATCGCCGGGAGGCTGAAGGAAAGGTACTACAGGCCGGTGTTCGTCCTTACGCCTTCAGAGGAAGGGGTAAAGGGATCGGGGCGATCCATCGAGGGCTATCATATGTATGAAGAAATGACCCGGTGCAAGGAACTGTTTTTGAAATACGGGGGACATCGGCTGGCTGCCGGTTTATCCCTGGAGGAAGATAAGATTGAACTGCTGCGACAGACCCTGAACCAAAACTGCAGGCTGAGTGATGAGGAGATGGAAGAAAAGATTCTGATTGATGTGCCTATGCCCCTTTCCTTTGTAACAAAAGGCTTCCTGGAGGAGTTAAAGCTATTGGAGCCGTTTGGTATGGGAAATCCAAAGCCTCTGTTTGGACAGAAAAATCTCCATTTCCTATCCGTAAAACTGATGGGGAAAAGCCGGAATATGGCACGTTTTACAGTGGAGGATGGAGAAAACAACCGATTTATGCTGGTGCTGTTTAAGGATTGGGAACAATTCAGAGAGGATATTGAAAAAAAATACGGAAAAACAAAAGTAATATCCTGGATTGAACAGGGGCAGGATGAGGCTATTATCATGGATATTACCTATTATCCTTCATTAAATACCTTTCGTGGCAGACAAACGCTGCAATACATTCTTCAAAACTGGAACTGAAACAGAGGCTGTTTATTTATCTGGTTTTCATTTTTTAAAGAAATATTTTAGAAAATGGACATAATTTGAACACATTTTACTGTTATAGTAATTAACAGGATAGTTGATCACTCACTATCTCCCCCTCATAAGAAGCAAAGGCCCTGCGTAAGCGGGGCCTTTGTCGTCTGGGGAAAAGGGGAATTTACCATGCAGGAGGCCTGTCATCGGTTGAAAATAAGGAACCGATATGGTATTCTTAGAGCATATGTTTGATTATTCTGACCCGGGAGAAACTTGCCCGGATTCAAGAAGGAGGAGTTATGCAAGCAGATTCCAGGCCTTTAGTACAATTACTGGAGAACCTTTCTTATGAGGTGATTCAGGGAAGTGTTGAAAAAGAAATCAGTGCTCTGGTGTATGATTCACGAAAGCTCCAGGAGGGCTGTCTTTTCATCTGTATTCAGGGAGCCAATGCAGATGGGCATCAGTTTGCCCGGGAAGCAGCAGAAAAAAGGGCGGCAGCCATTCTGGTCAGTAAGCCCATAGAGGTGGAAGGAGATATTACGGTCATTCGGGTGGAGAATACCCGTTATGCCATGGCTTTTGCTTCAGCAGCCTGGTTTTGCCATCCTGCCCAAAGCCTGAAAGTAATTGGGATAACCGGAACCAAGGGGAAGACAACAACCACCTATTTGGTGAAATCTATTTTGGAAAACGCAGGCCTTAAGGTGGGGCTGATTGGAACCATTGAAACCATCATTGGCAGGGAGCATATACCGGCCCATAATACCACACCGGAGTCCTATCTTTTGCAGGAAACCTTTAGAAAAATGGCAGATGCAGGCTGTGATGCAGTAGTTATGGAGGTATCCTCTCAGGGGCTTATGCTTCATCGTACTCAGGGCTTTATTTTTGATTATGGTATTTTTACCAATATGGAGCCGGATCATATCGGGCCCAATGAACACAGCAGCTTTGAGGAGTACATGGACTGTAAGGGACTTTTGTTTAAACAATGCCGCATCGGAATTGTCAACAGTGATGATACCCATTGGGAGAGAGTTACTCGGGGGCATACCTGCAAGCTGGAAACCTATGGCTTTGGGGAGAAAGCCGATCTGCGGGCGGTGCAGATGAGATTGATTAAAGAGAGGGGCCATATAGGTGTAGCCTTTCGCATTGGGGGAATACCGGACATGGACATGGAGGTGGAGATTTCCACACCGGGACGGTTCAGTGTATACAATGCACTGACGGCCATTGCTATCTGCCGCCATTTTGGGGTATCCGAAGAAAACATCAAAAAAGCGTTGAAGGAGGCCAAGGTAAAGGGACGGATTGAGCTGGTAAAGGTATCCGATGAGTTTACCCTGATGATTGACTATGCCCACAATGCCATGGCATTGGAAAGTCTGTTAAGCACATTGAAGGAATATGAGCCTAATCGCCTGATTTGTGTATTTGGCTGTGGAGGGAACCGTTCCCGTCTGAGGCGCTTTGAGATGGGAGAGGTCAGTGGACGGCTGGCAGATTTGACCATTATTACCTCTGACAATCCCCGTTTTGAGGAACCGGAAGCCATCATTGCAGATATCGTTACCGGAATAGAAAAGACCCAGGGAAACTATGTAGCCATTTGTGACCGGAAGGAGGCCATCGCCTATGCCATTCATAACGGTCAGCCGGGAGACATTATCGTTTTGGCAGGAAAGGGACATGAGGACTACCAGGAGATTAAGGGGGTCCACTATCCCATGGATGAACGGGATTTGATTGCCGATATTCTGGCAGAAGGATAAGAAGGAAGGGAGGGGAGAGGTTGAAGTATGCAAAGGTAATTATTGACATCTCCCATGAAAAGGTGGATCGTCCCTTCTGCTACCGGGTTCCTGAGAGACTGCAGCATAAGATTAAGCCGGGAAGCTGTGTAGAGGTGCCCTTCGGGAGAGGAAATACCCTCCGAAAGGCCTATGTTATTGAGAATAGTGACTGCCCTGATATTGAGGAAGACAGGATTAAAGAAATTCAGGGATTGGCAGACGGCTTTTTTGTGGAAACCAGATTAATTCGTCTGGCAGCCTGGATAAGGCAGCAGTATGGCTCTACTATGATTCAGGCATTGCAGACGGTTTTACCGGTGAAAAAAGAGGTAAAGAGCAGACAAAGCCGAACCATTGTCGGTCTTTTGCAAAAAGAGGAGTTGGAGGCTATCCTTAAGGCATGTGAAAAAAAGCATCAGTGGGCCAAGGCAAGACTCATTAGAGAGCTTCTGGTGCAAGAACAGCTCCCCTATTCTCTGGTTCAGAGGAAACTGAATCTTTCCTCCCAAACCCTGAAAGGGTTGGAAAAAAGTGGAGTGATTGCCATTCACAGCGAAATCGACTATCGGAATCCCTTGTGGCAAAGGGCTGCCCGAGAGGAAAAGAAGCCTCTTAGTGTGGCACAACAGAGGATTGTAGATGAGATTTATGCAGATTATGTTGCAAAGCAATATAGGACCTATCTGATTCATGGAATTACCGGCAGCGGAAAGACGGAGGTTTATCTGGAGCTGATTGAGCAGGTAGTGAAGGAAGGCAGGGCAGCTATCGTACTGATTCCCGAGATTGCCCTTACCTTCCAGACCATGCTGCGCTTTCAGCAAAGATTTGGAGAACGGGTTTCCATTTTAAATTCTACCCTTTCATTGGGAGAAAAATATGATCAGTGTGAGAGAGCCAAAAAAGGGGAAATCGATATTATCATTGGGCCTCGGTCAGCATTATTTACCCCCTTTAAGGATATCGGGCTGATTGTTATTGATGAGGAACATGAGGCCAGCTACAAAAGCGAAACCAGCCCCAGGTATCATGCCAGAGAGGTGGCAGAGGAGCTGGCCAGACTTCATGGAGCCAGCCTGGTGCTGGGAAGTGCAACCCCTTCTCTGGAAAGCTATTACAAAGCCAAAAAAGGCGAATATGGTTTATTTACTTTAAAGGAACGGTTGACAGGAGGCAGCCTCCCTAAGGTTTATGTGGAGGATTTGCGGGAAGAATTAAGAAAAGGGAATCGTTCCATGTTCAGTGACAGGCTTCGGGAATTAATCCTGGACAGATTGGAAAAGAAAGAGCAGATTATGCTGTTTTTGAACCGACGGGGCTATTCCGGATTTATTTCCTGCAGAAGCTGTGGCCATGTGATGAAGTGCCCTCACTGTGAGGTTTCCCTTTCCCGCCATGGCAATGGTATGCTGGTCTGCCATTATTGCGGATATGAGCAGAAGGAAACCAGAGTCTGTACCGAGTGTGGCTCTAGCTACCTGTTGGGCTTTAAAGCAGGAACAGAGAAAATTGAAGAAGGGTTCAGGAAGGAATTCGGCGATGTGCCAATTCTGCGCATGGATAAGGATACCACCAGAAAGAAGGACAGCTATGAGGCTATTTTGTCCCAATTTATGGAGGGAAAGGCTCAGGTGCTGATTGGTACACAAATGATCGTTAAGGGGCATGATTTTCCCGGAGTAACTTTGATGGGCATATTGGCCGCCGACTTGTCTTTGGGAGTAAACGATTACCGGGCAGCGGAGAGAACCTTTCAGCTGCTTACGCAGGCAGCAGGCCGGGCGGGAAGAAGCAGTCTGCCGGGAGAAGTGGTGATTCAAAGCTATCAGCCTGACCACTACAGCATTCGGCAGGCCGCAAGCCAGAATTATGAAGACTTTTATCAGGAGGAAATCCTATACCGAAGTATGGCAGGCTATCCCCCAACGGCTCATCTTTTGCAGATTCAGATTTTGGCAGAAAAGGAAGAAAAGGGACTGTTACTGGGACAGCGGATAAAAACGTTTCTGATGGAGCAAATACAGGAAAAGAAACTGATTTGTATTGGACCGGCTAATGCCTCTATCGGTAAAATTAACGATATTTACCGTTTTTCATTACTGCTCAAGCATGAGCACAGACAAGTATTGATTACTGTCCGGGACAGAATAGAGAATTGGTTAAACACCAAGGGAGAAGAAGGAAGCGTAGTACAATTTGATTTTAACCCGATGCAGGCATTTTAAAGGTTCTGCAAAGTAGAAATGGAGGAGAAAATGGCTACTCGAACGATTAGAGAAATAGGCGATTCGGTACTGAATAAGCCCTGTAAGGAGGTAACGGAGGTTACCCCAAGGATCAGGGAATTGATTGCTGATATGCTGGAAACCATGTATGAGGCAAATGGGGTGGGGCTGGCTGCACCCCAGGTGGGAATTTTAAAGAGAATCGTGGTCATTGATTGTACCGGGGAGGACCCCATTGTGATGATTAATCCTAAGATTATTGAAGCCAGCGGGGAGCAGACCGGACCGGAGGGGTGCTTAAGCGTACCGGGAAAAAGCGGAACGGTGACCAGGCCGGCCTATGTGAAGGCAGTGGCTTATAACGAGGACATGGAGCAGTTTGAAATAGAGGGAACGGAGCTTCTGGCCAGGGCGATCTGCCACGAATTGGATCATCTGGATGGTCATTTATATGTGGAAAAGGTGGAAGGTGACCTGGTGACGATGACAGAGGAAGAGGAAGACGAAGAATGAAAATTGTATTTATGGGAACTCCGGATTTTGCTGTAGGGGCTTTGGAGGCTCTGGTAGCGGCAGGACATCAGGTGGTGGCAGTAGTCACACAGCCGGATAAACCAAGAGGAAGGGGAGGAAAGCCCCAGGTTACTCCGGTAAAGGCCTGTGCCATGAACTATCAGATTCCGGTGTTTCAACCGGCTAAAATCAAGACGCCGGAGGCGGTCCAGGTGCTGAGAGCATACCAGGCAGATCTGTTTGTGGTGGCTGCCTTTGGGCAGATTCTTTCTGCTGAGATTTTGAAAATTCCTCCCTATGGCTGCATCAATATTCACGCCTCTCTTTTGCCCAAATATCGTGGAGCCGCACCGATTCAATGGGCAATTCTTGAGGGGGAAAAGGAAACCGGAGTAACCCTGATGCAGATGGATGAGGGACTGGATACGGGAGATATGCTGGTAAAGACAAGAGTGGCCATAGACCCTAAAGAAATCGGGGAATCTCTTTTTCATAAGCTGGCGCAGGCAGGTGCCAGACTATTGGTGGACTCCCTGCCTGCCATTGAGGCGGGAACCATAGTCCCAGAGCCTCAGGATAATACACAAAGCAGCTATGCGGGAATGATCAAAAAGGAAATGGGATGGATTGACTGGTCCCGATCGGCAATTGAGTTGGAACGACTGATCAGAGGGTTAAACCCCTGGCCCAGTGCTTATACCGGATTGAGAGGAAAAACATTGAAAATCTGGGAGGCAGATATTGAGCGGCAAAATACGGCCAAAAAGCCGGGAACAGTGGTTCAGGTCACTAAGGATGCCATTAAGGTGCAGACCGGTGACGGCCTCTTATGTATAAAGAACATCCAGTTGGAAGGAAAAAAGCGTATGGAGGTAAAAGCCTTTCTTCTGGGATATTTAGTGGAAGAAGATGTACAATTAGGAGAATAGGAGGAAAGGATGATGTATAACGGGATGGGATATTATTACTATTATTATGACTGGACTTATCTGTTGGTATTGATCGGTGCCGTCTTATCTATTGTGGCCTCGGCCAGAGTCAACAGTACCTTTAATAAATACGCCAGAGTCAGAAGTATGTGTGGAATGAGTGCAGCACAGATTGCCAGAAAAATCCTGGATCGAAATGGGCTGTCCAATATACCGGTAGAACAGGTAAGCGGAAATTTGTCGGATCATTACGATCCCACAAGCAGGGTATTAAGGCTGTCAGACTCCACTTATCATTCTGCTTCTGTTGCAGCAATTGGTGTAGCGGCTCATGAGTGTGGACACGCCCTACAGCACCAGGAGGGCTATAAGCCTTTGATTTTGCGCAACACCATCGTACCGGCAGCAAATTTTGGCTCTAAGGCAGGAATTCCCTTGATTTTAATCGGGCTATTGTTTGGTATAGGGGGAGATTTTTTGATTCAACTGGGAATCTGGGTATTTTCTTTGGCCGTTTTATTTCAAATCGTCACTTTGCCTGTGGAATTTAATGCCTCCAGACGAGCACTTATTATGCTGGAGGATTATGGTATTTTGGGAGAACAGGAAAATCGTCAGGCAAAGAAGGTGCTTTCGGCAGCAGCCATGACCTATGTGGCAGCAGCGGCAGCAGCTATTCTGCAATTGTTAAGACTGGTGCTTTTGTTCGGCAGAAGAAGCAGGGATTAAGGAATAAGCAGTAATGAAAGACAAGGGTAGTGTAAATTCCCGGGAACTGGTGCTTTCCATGCTGATGGAAATCTATGGACAAAAGGAATTCAGCCATATTTTGCTGCGCCAGGTTCTGGATAAATACGATTATCTGACAGGTAATGAAAAAGCCTTTATTAAGAGGTTGACGGAAGGAACTCTGGAAAGGACTCTGGAGCTTGACTACATCCTTAATCAGTACTCCAAAGTGGAAGTGAGAAAGATGAAGCCTCTGATAAGGGCTTTGCTTCGCATGAGCGTATATCAGCTATTATACATGGATAATGTACCTGATTCAGCAGCTTGTAACGAAGCAGTAAAATTGGCTGTCAGCCATAAATTTTCTTCTTTGAGGGGATTTGTTAATGGTGTTCTTCGAAATATTGCCAGACAAAAACAGGAGATTTCTTATCCTTCTCAAAAAGAAAAGCCCATGGAATATTTGTCTGTCAGGTATTCCATGCCCCTTTGGATTGTAGAGCATTTCCTCTGTCTATATGGGGAAAAACAAACCAAGCAGCTTCTGGAAGCTTTTTTAGAAGAACATCCGATAACTATTCGGCTAAAGGAAGATCTGTCAGACGGACAGATAGAGGAGTTAAAGAACAGATGGCAGGAGCAGAAGATCCAGGTTAGGGCTCATCCCTACCTTCCCTATGCCTATTTTTGTGAAAAGCTGGAAAGCATAACAAGGATGGCAGGGTTTAAGGAGGGGCTTTTTGGTGTTCAGGATGTAAGCAGTATGCTAGTAGCTGAAACAGCAGGAATTGAACCGGGAATGAGAATCCTGGATGTCTGTGGAGCACCCGGAGGGAAGGCCGTTCAGGCAGCACTGAAGCTGCAGGGCTCAGGACAGGTAGTGGCCAGAGATTTGACCGCTTATAAAACAGGCTTCATTCAGGAAAATGCCAATCGGCAAAAGGCAGACAATCTGGTTACCCAGGTTTGGGATGCTACTCTTTTTGATCAGGAGAAAGAGGCGTGGGCAGATATTCTGTTTTGCGATCTACCCTGCTCCGGGCTGGGGATTATGGGGAAGAAGCGGGATATTAAATATCGTCTGACGCCGGAAAGCATGGAAGAACTCTCTCGTTTACAAAAAAAGATATTGTCGGTGGTTTGGCCTTATGTGAAGCCGGGAGGAATTCTGATGTATAGTACCTGTACCATTAATCCCAAAGAAAATCAGGAGCAGGTACAATGGCTTACCGATAGCTTTCCCTTTGAAGTGGTTTCCATGGCAGAACGGCTTCCCAAAGAGCTTAGAGAAAAGGAAACTGCCTGGGGACTGCAGTTGTTGCCGGGGCAGCAGCAAACGGATGGATTTTTTCTGGCCAGGCTGCAGCGAAAGGAACAGATAAAGTAGAAATTGTGGAGTTGAGACAGTAAGGAAGAATCATGGATATTAAGTCGATGACTTTAGAAGAAGTAAGCCAGAGAGTGGAAGAACTGGGAGAAAAACGTTTTAGAGCAGTACAGCTTTACCAGTGGATGCATGAAAAGTTAGCAGAAGGCTATGAAGAAATGTTGAATTTGCCGGCCAGTTTTCGCCGACAGTTAGAAGAAAAGGAGCCTCTGGTGAGACTAAAGCTGATCCAGGTACAGGAGTCGGCTCAGGATGGCACCAGAAAATATCTTTTCGAGTTGCCTGACGGAAATCTGGTAGAAAGTGTATGGATGAAATACCACCATGGAAACAGTGTCTGTATTTCCTCTCAGGTAGGCTGCCGCATGGGCTGTCGATTCTGCGCTTCTACCTTAGATGGCCTGGAGCGTAATCTTTTGCCTTCGGAAATGCTGGAACAGATTTATTGTATTATCCGTCATACTGGGGAACGGGTAAGCAATATTGTGGTAATGGGAACAGGAGAGCCCTTGGATAATTATGATCATCTCTTAAGGTTTATTCGATTGATTACCCTTCCGGGAGGATTAAACATCAGCCAGAGGAACATTACCGTTTCTACCTGTGGCCTGGTTCCTCAAATCAGAAGTCTGGCAGAGGAGAGGCTGCAGATCACACTGGCTCTTTCTCTCCATGCTCCTTCGGATGAGAAAAGAAGGGAACTGATGCCGGTGGCAAATCGTTATCCGCTGGCGCAGGTGATGGAGGCCTGCAGATATTATTTTGAACAGACCAAAAGGCGGGTTACCTTTGAGTATGCACTGGTGGCAGGGGTCAATGACAGTAAGGAGGACGCGGCTGCTTTAGGAAGCCTTTTGAAGCCCTTAAACTGCCATGTCAATCTGATTCCGGTGAATCCCATTAAGGAGAGAGAATATCGGCAGTCTGCGAGGACTCACATTGAGGCCTTTAAAAATCATCTTGAAAAAAATAAAATAAATGTTACTATTAGAAGGGAAATGGGTCGGGATATTGACGGTGCCTGTGGGCAATTACGCAGACGACACATTAAGAATTGATGCGTAAATACGCAGATGGGTTGACAGCATGGGGAAAACAGTTTCAATAACAGATATTGGGCGGAAAAGGAAATTGAATCAGGATTATGTATTTATTGCGGATCTTCCGGTGGGAAAGCTGCCTAATCTGTATCTGGTGGCGGATGGAATGGGAGGACACAACGCAGGAGGCTTTGCTTCCAGATATGCAGTAGAGACCGTTGTGGAGCAGATCAACCGTTCCCAGGAGGAGGAAGCTTTCTCTTTACTTTATGAAGCTATTGAGGAGGCTAATCTTCAGGTAAGAAGAAAGGCTCTGGAGGATGAATCCATGAGTGGAATGGGGACCACTCTTGTGGCGGCGACTATTGACGGTGACCGTCTGCTGGTAGCTAATGTGGGAGACAGCAGACTATATCTGGTGGGAGAGACCATCAGACAGATTACTACGGATCATAGCCTGGTTGAGGAAATGGTTCGTATGGGAGGAATTAACAGAGAACAGGCACGTAACCATCCGGATAAGAATATAATAACAAGAGCCATAGGTGCAGGAGAGGAAATCAAACCGGATTTTTTTGAGGTGAAGCTGAAAAAAAATGACCGTATTTTCATGTGCACCGATGGGGTAAGTAATATGCTCACCGATGAGGAAATCTTTTGTATTTTACAGGAGCCGGGAGGAGAAGAAGAACAGATTCGCAGAATTGTGCAGGCGGCTAATGAACAGGGTGGCCGGGATAACATGGGTGTAATCTTGATTACTCCTGATATTTAGAGCTTTGGAGGTTTTTCATGATCAAAATTGGTATGCTGATTGGAGAACGGTACGAGATTTTGGAAAAAATCGGCACCGGAGGAATGTCAGATGTTTATAAAGCAAAATGCCATAAGCTGAATCGTTTTGTAGCAGTAAAGGTATTGAAGCAGGAATTTAGTGAAAATGAGAATTTTGTTTCCAAATTCAAGGTGGAAGCCCAGGCTGCTGCCGGTCTTATGCACCCCAATATCGTGAATGTGTATGATGTGGGGAATGAGAACGGAATCTACTATATCGTCATGGAGCTGGTAGAGGGGATTACGCTGAAAAAATATATTGAGAAGAAGGCCAGACTTTCCGTAAAAGAGGCAATCAGCATTGCTATTCAGGTATCTATGGGAATAGAGGCTGCTCACAATAATCATATTATTCATCGGGATATTAAGCCCCAGAACATCATTATTTCCAAGGACGGTAAGGTGAAGGTGACGGATTTCGGCATTGCCAAGGCAGCCACCAGCAATACCATTACCTCCAACGTAATGGGTTCCGTTCATTACACCTCGCCTGAGCAGGCAAGAGGTGGTTTCAGTGATGAGAAAAGTGATATTTATTCACTGGGAATCACTCTATATGAAATGCTTACCGGGAG
>JBJELR010000235.1:0-1943 GCA_051879255.1 Lachnospiraceae bacterium
GTTTATTTTCTATATGTATCTGTGGCAATAGTACCTCAGATGCATACAAAACATATTATAGCAAAAATTTCAGTTACGTCAACCTTTTTTTCAAAGTTTTTCTCTTTTTTCCACTTTTATCTTACCAGAGGTATCTTCTATAGCTGTTTTTCCAAAATCCTGACCGTTTCCTGAAGGGCCTCGGCAATACCCTCAGGATTTTTTCCTCCTGCCTGAGCCATGTTGGGACGGCCGCCGCCGCCACCGCCCACTAAAGAAGCAATCCCTTTAATCAGATTACCTGCGTGGGCTCCCTTCTTCATGGCTTCATCGGTAGCCATTGCCATCAGATTCACCTTGCCTTCCGATTCGGAAGCCAGAAGGATGACTCCTTCTTTCAGCTTCTCCTTCAACTGGTCTCCCAGTTCACGAAGGCCATTCATATCTACACCCTTCAGGGAGCAAGCCAAAAGCTTCACTCCTTTAATCTCCTGTACCTGATCCATGACGTCTCCCAGCGCATCCTTGGCCAGTTTGGATTTCATGGATTCGTTTTCGCTCTGCAGACTTTTGAGTTCTGCCAGCAGATGCTCTATCTTTTCCGTAACCTTTCCCGGAGTAGTTTTCAGCACCTTAGCTGCCTGCTCCAAAGTCTCCTCCATCTGGCGATAATAGGCAGTTACCCCTTTTCCCGTAAGGGCTTCAATCCGTCGAACGCCTGCAGCAACACCACCCTCAGAAACTATCTTGAAGCTGGAAATGATTCCTGTATTCTTTACATGGGTACCGCCGCAAAGCTCGATGGAGAAATCCCCCATACTTAAGACTCTTACGGTTTCTCCGTATTTTTCCCCAAAAAGAGCCATTGCCCCTGCCTTTTTGGCATCTTCAACGCTCATTTCCCTGGTCACCACTTCCAGATTTTCTTCAATCTTTTCGTTCACCAGATTTTCTACTTTGGTCAATTCTTCCGGAGTCATGGCTGCAAAATGACTGAAATCGAATCTCAAATGATGGCCATCTACAAGAGAGCCTGCCTGTTCAACATGGGTTCCCAAAACCTCTCTCAACGCCTTGTGCAGTAGATGGGTAGCACTATGATTTTTACAGGTATTACTGCGGTTTTCTGCCTCTACCTTAAGGGAAACCTTATCTCCTTTTTTCAGCATTCCTCTGGTCACCTGTCCGATATGGCCGATTTTTCCACCGGGCAGCTTTACCGTATCCTTTACCGCAAACTCACCCTCCGGCCCAAGAATTACGCCCACATCCGCACTTTGTCCGCCCATAGTGGCATAAAATGGTGTTTCCTTCACCATAATGGTGCCCACCTGTCCATCAGACAAGGCTTCTGTCAGTTCCGTCTCTGTGGTCAATACGGTCACCTGAGAATCATGAGACAACCGATCATAGCCTACAAAAACAGAGGTGACGGAAGGGTCAATAGAATCATATACGGTTGCATCTGCTCCCATATAGTTGGTTTCCTTACGCCCCTTTCTGGCTGTTTCCCTCTGCTTCTCCATGGCCTCCTTAAAGCCTTCTTCATCCAGCTTCATGCCATCTTCCGCCAAAATTTCCTGGGTTAAATCCAGAGGAAACCCATAGGTATCATAGAGCTTAAAAGCTTCTTCGCCGGAAAGTTCTGTGCGGTCTTCCTCCTTCATTTTCGTCTTCATTTCCTTTAAAATTGCCAGTCCCTGATCAATGGTCTTGTCAAATTTGCTTTCCTCCTGGGTCAGCACATTCAAAATAAAGGCTTTCTTTTCTTCCAACTCGGGATAACCGTCTTTGGACTCTGCAATAACCGTCTGGCTTAAATTGGCCAAAAACTGCTCCTGAATTCCTAAAAGTCTGCCATGTCTGGCTGCCCGGCGGATTAATCGTCTGAGTACATAGCCCCGGCCTTCATTGGAAGGCATAACTCCATCTGAAATCAGGAAGGTAGAGGAACGGATATGATC
>JBJELR010000236.1:0-1941 GCA_051879255.1 Lachnospiraceae bacterium
TTATTTGGCAAGCAGAAAATCTATTGCCTCCAGATAACCCTCCAGACCATGTCCATAAATCTGCTTATCACAGACCTCCTTCGTTACCGATACCTTCCTGAATTCTTCTCTGGCAGTAATATCGGAAATATGAACTTCCACCTTGCAGACTCCAATACTGGCCAGTGCATCCCGAATGGCATAGCTGTAGTGGGTAAACGCCCCCGGATTAATCACAATTCCTTCTGTCTTGTCAAAATAAGCCTCCTGAATACGATCAATAATGGCTCCCTCATGATTGCTCTGAAAAACCTCTATCTCACAGCCACATTCCTCGCCTTTGTGCTGAATCATCTCTACCAGCCCCTTATAATCTGTAGTACCATATATCCCTTTTTCCCGGATTCCTAAAAAATTTAAATTGGGACCGTTAATGACCAAAATTTTCAATTCTTTCTCTCCCTTTTATCTTCCTTATTCCTATTCCTCTTATCAGATGATATCTATAATTTGGGCAGCAATTTCCTCCAGGGTTTTACGGTCTGCCTCTATCACCACATCCGCTGCTGCCAGATAAGCCGGCTCCCTCAGTTGCAGCATTTCCTGAATCCTCTCTCTTGGATTAGCAGTCTGTAACAGCGGTCTTGTGGTATCCATTTTTATCCTCTCATAAATGGTATCCGGTTTGGCCTTCAAGTAAATAACCTTTCCCAGCCTTTTTAACAGCTTCCGATTTTCTTCCCGTAGGGGAAGTCCTCCTCCCACAGAAATTACTCCCCCGGTTTTCTCCTTCAGCAAATACTGAAGGCAGTCTGTCTCCATATCCCGAAAGGCCTCCTCTCCCTGAGTGGAAAAAATAGTGCTGATCGAACAGCCCTGCACCCCTTCAATCCACTGATCCGTATCCAAAAAGGCCACTCCCAGCTTCATGGCCAAAAGCTCCCCTACACTGGTTTTCCCACAGCCCATGTAGCCAATAAAAATCAGATTATTCTTCAATACCCATTTCCCCTTTCATACACTCATAAACCTCCAGTGCCAGGCCTTCCTCTACCTTTACTCCATTCCAGAGTTCAAAAGCCTCCACTGCCTGATAAAGCAGCATTTTCAGTCCATGGTATGCCTTACCTCCACAGCTCTCCACCAGCTCCATAAATCTGGTTCTTGCTGGTCGGTAAATCAAATCATATCCGGTATGTACCCTTTGGTAAAACTCCCTATCTTCAATCACCACCTTATCCACCCAAGGAGCCAGGCCTACGCTGGTAGCCTGAATGCAAAGCATAGGCTCTTTCGGAAGCAGAGAATAATCCTCTAAAGCCATGGCCTGAATACACTCCTTCCCAAAGGCCTGATTTACCTCTCCAGCTACCCTCTGTGCCTTTGGCAGGCTGCGATTCAGTAAATATACCCACTCTGCACCGTAGGAAGCCAAAAGATAGGCCACAGCTCTTGCTGCACCGCCGGCTCCCAACACAATCACCCGTTCACCCTGAATGGAAATTCCTTCACTGCTCATGGCCCGATAGAGGCCGGAAATATCCGTATTATATCCCTTAAAGCCTTTTTCCTGCCGCACCAGGGTATTCACTGCACCAATTTTGGCTGCCAGTTCCTGGCAGGCAGACAAGCTGCTGATTACCTGACTTTTATAGGGTACCGTAACATTTAGACCCAGAATATTCAGATTCCAGGCTCCTTCTACTGCCTTCTGTAAGTCCTCCTCCACCAGGAAAGGAACATAGACCATAGAAAGGCCTAATTTCTCTGCCAGCATATTGTGGATAAGGGGAGACATAGTATGCTCCACCGGCCTTCCAATTAATCCACAGGTTCTGGTTTTTCCATCTATCATTAGCCTGCCTCCCTTTTCACATTTCTGATTAAGCAAATTACCGTCTCCAAATCATTCAGCCTTTTTTAGTTCCAATTCATAAAAAAAGAGAACGATTCTTTCCATGT
>JBJELR010000237.1:0-1920 GCA_051879255.1 Lachnospiraceae bacterium
TTCGCAGATTAAAAATGCACTTCGTGATGCGGGTATCATCACCCGCTTGCGGCTTTGCCGCACTCTGCTTCGCAGATTAAAAATGCACTTCGTGATGCGGGTATCATCACCCGCTTGCGGCTTTGCCGCACTCTGCTTCGCAGATTAAAAATGCACTTCGTGATGCGGGTATCATCACCCGCTTGCGGCTTCACCGCACTCTGCTTCGCAGATTAAAAATGCACTTCGTGCATTTTTTAAGCGGGTGATGGGAATCGAACCCACGTATCTAGCTTGGAAGGCTAGTGTTCTACCATTGAACTACACCCGCAGAGTATCTATAAGTCGGGGTGACAGGATTCGAACCTGCGACCTCCTGGTCCCAAACCAGGCGCTCTAGCCAAGCTGAGCCACACCCCGTTTCCCCGTCTTTTTCCGTAACGCAAGTCATAGTATATAACAGATTTTCTCCTCTGTCAACAACTTTTTCTGGAAATTATAAGTAAATTATAAGTAAAAAATCTGAAATCCGGCTTCTCCACTACAATCCGTCTCCATCAAAACATAGGACGGGCACTTTCCCTCCTGCCTGGGATAGGTAAGGCTTCCGGGGTTTACCACCGTCACCCCTCTCTCCTGGCTGATTACCGGCCTGTGGGTGTGACCGTACATTACCATGTCCACTCCTCTTTCTACCGCTTCTTCCACCAAAGCCTGATGTCCCAAATTGACGCAATATTGATGCCCATGTACCACCAACACCCTATATTTCCCTAGCTGAACTTCCTTTTCCCTTGGCAAATCAGAAAAATAATCATTATTTCCCTGAACGATCTCTACCGGACAGCCGGCAGCTTCGGCAATCAGATATTCCCCGCCTTCCACATCTCCACAGTGGATAACCATGTCCAAGGGTTTACATCTTTTCACTGCCTCTAAATAATTATCATGTCTTCTATGTGTATCACTTACGATTAAAACTCTCATTCTTTCCCTCATTCTGCTGTCTTATCAGCTTTATCCCAGCTTTTTCAGCAATACCTGCTTCATCCTTCTTAACGCCTTCCCTCTGTGACTGGCTTCATTCTTTAGTTTCATGGAAAGCTCTGCCGTAGAGCAGCCATATTCCGGAAGATAAAAAATGGGATCATAGCCAAAACCGTTTTCTCCCCTTGCCTCATGACCAATCCTTCCTTCCATAGCTGCAGTCACCGTCTCCTGGCTTCCATCCGGAAATACCGCTGCAATGGCACAAACAAACCTGGCTGTCCGTTTCTCCTCCGGGACACCCTGCAGTCTATCCAGCAAATTTTGATTTTTTATGCTATAGGGAGTATCCTCTCCCAGATAACGTGCAGAATATACTCCCGGTTCCTTATTCAAAAAGTCAATCTCCAAACCGGAATCATCTGCCAGTACAATTTCGTTACAAGCTGAGGCGATTGCTCTTGCCTTAATCAGTGCATTCTCCTCAAAGGTTGAGCCATCTTCTACCACATCGATCTCTATTCCGGCTTCTTTCATTGACAGCACCTCTACATCCATATCTGCCAAAATAGAGCGAACTTCCCTCATCTTTCCTTCATTTCCTGTAGCAAAAACTATCCGTTTATTCATCGTCTGCTCATTTCCTCTCTTACCTGCAAAATTCCCTCATAAAGCCCCCGGGCAAGTTTTCTCTGGTAATCTTCTTTTCTTAGTAATGAAGCTTCCTCACCATTGGTCAAATAGCCCATCTCGATGCTGACTCCCGGCACCTGGCTCATATGCAACAGAGGATGCTTCTTCTCCCGGTCTGGAAAAATTCCATTGGCCTTTCCTGAGATTTCCTTTACCAACTGTCTTTCTACAATATCTGCCAGTTGGGCATTGGTCATTTTCTTAGCATAAAAATTCTCATTATACATTACCGAAGTTCCAAAGGTTCTTTCATTATCCGGA
>JBJELR010000238.1:0-1906 GCA_051879255.1 Lachnospiraceae bacterium
GAAATGGTAGAACGGCAGTCTTCCCCCTTCATAAATCTGCACAATCGTAAACGTAGGACTGGTTATGGGTTCATGAATTCCCAGCCCCGCAGCTATTCCTTTGGTGAGAGCCGTTTTCCCTGCTCCCAGATCTCCGATGACGGTGTATACCTCGCCGGGCTTTGCTTCCTGACCGATTTTTACCCCAAAGGCAAAGGTATCTGCCTCACATTGGCTTTCCAGCACTATTCTGTCTTCCATTCACCCTCCTCCATTGCTTCAGACCTTAAGCTTTACCTTCTTCGGCGGCATATGAGTGGAAATCATTGTAATGACTGCACTCTGCTTCTCTCCCAAATCTCTTTTGGGAAAGAGGGAAGCATTTACCGAAGATGTATATAAAATAATACTTTTTCCTGTGGACACAGCCTTGTGCATATCTTCCCATTTCTGAAATTCCCTGGCTTCATTCTGGGAGATTTCCACACCCTCTTCGGTCATCCGATAGTGCAAAGCCTCCTTAAAGGCCGGTGTGTTCAGCATCTGCTGTCTGCTTCTTAAAAAAAGGCTCCAGGGCAGATAGGCCAGAATCACCACGCCGGCAATCAGATAGAGGATATAACCTGTGGCCGCAAAGCCCACCAGAATAAGTGCACCTACAGCAGTTCCCAAGACTCCTGAAAAGCTGGAATAGGTATGATGCAGCATATAATCATATAAAATTCCGGCATCTATTTTCACATCAAATTCGATTTCCATTCCTGTTTTCCTTTCTTCTCATCAACCTGTCTCATCGGGCCGGCATCATACCAAAGACAAAAGCCTAAGCCTTTTCCCCACCCTATGGACTACTTTCCCATTATATAATGTTTTTTCTTTTTCGTACAGTTTTTTTACCTTCTCCGGCTTATATGATTTGCTGTCATAAACTCTTGCCCTACAGCGTAAGATGTAAAAAACAAGGCGGCGGCCTGTGCCCTCGCCCAAGGAATGGAGCAGACATGAATAAAAAAGCAAAGATCGTTGTATTACACTTAAAGGAGCTTATTTACACCGGAATCTTTCTGGTCTTGGGAATTCTTTTTGTGATTCTTCTGGTGATGATGTTTTCTCCCCGGAAGGATTCCGCTGCCGCCACCTCTCTTTATACTCCGGGCCAATACACCACCTCTCTTACTTTTAACGGAAACGTAGTGGACGTAAAGGTGACCGTTGACGAGGAACGGATTACCTCCATTTCTCTGGATAATCTGGAGGAAACGGTTTCCGTTATGTATCCCCTGATGGAGCCTGCCTTGGAAGATTTATCCGCCCAGATCCTTACCTCACAATCATTAGATAATATCACCTATTCTGACGACAACAAATATACCTCCATGCTGCTTCTGGATGCCATAGCTTCCTCATTGGAGCAGGCAAGAAAAGAAGAATAGAAACATAAAGGGAGAGGGGACGGATTTTATTCCAACCCCTCTAACTGCTCAAGCCACAATCCTGCTGCCGCATCTGACGGCATACGCAAATCCCCTCTGGGAGACAATGCCACACTTCCCACCTTGGGTCCGTCGGGCAGACAGGAGCGTTTAAAATGCTGACTGAAGAATCTTCGGTAAAAAGTTTTCAGCCATTTCAGAATGACACTCTTGTCATACTCGTTGTGAAAGGCACTGACAGCCAGTACATAAATTTTTTCCGGTGAAAAGCCCCAGCGAAGCATATAGTACAAAAAGAAGTCATGAAGCTCATAGGGACCCACCAGATCCTCTGTTTTCTGGGAAATAACTCCTTCTACAGGAGGCAGAAGTTCCGGACTGACAGGTGTGTCAAGGATATCCAAAAGTACTTTTCGTAAGGTTTCCTCTCCACAGGTATCTGCATAGTAGCTTACCAGATGGCGCACCAGGGTTTTGGGTACCCCTGCATTTAC
>JBJELR010000239.1:0-10519 GCA_051879255.1 Lachnospiraceae bacterium
TCTCCTACATAAAGGGCAGAGGAAAAGCCATTTCTTTCCATCACCAGTTTAAGGTTATGTCCCTTTCCCTTTCCGGTATATCCGGGGCATTCAAAGTCGGTAATATCTTTCTCAATACCTAAAGCCTTCATGACCAGTTCAATATAGCCGGCTTCGCAGTTGCTGACGATACAAATTTTGTACCTTTTGGCTAACTCCTTGATGGTTTCCACTACACCTTCAAAGATTTTGCCGGGGTGGAGAGATAAGTACTCATGCTCTTTTTCGCAGCATTCATCAATCAGCTTTTGCTGCTCTTTGGCCGAAAGCTCCGGGAAAATAACAGCAGCTATCTCATAGAGAGTTCTGCCAAATAAATTCCTCAATTTCTCAGGAGTAGCCCGAAAGGCCACCTCTGTTTTGGTATCCAGTACCTGATTCCAAACTTTGGCCACCATGGCGGTGGAGTCCCACAATGTTCCATCAATATCTAAAATTAAGGCATCCATGAATCTAATCCTCTTTTCCGGGGAAATCCCCCAGTCCAGTCTACAGAAAATCCATTTTTTTTGCAAATGGAAAAAGCTCTGCTATGGGAAAAGAAATAAAGAGGTAAAGGCTTTCTATTTTAAAAGGAGAGAAAAGAGTTGACAAATAAAACCCGTTGCATTATTGTATTAATTACATAATACAATAATGCAACGGGTAAGTTATGAAGATAAAGAGAAGGAGGAGCATATGGATGTGGGAATTGAATGCTGATCGGCCTATTTACCTGCAGATTGCAGAACGGCTGGAGCTGGCCATCTGTTCCGGTGTGTATCGGCCAGGGGAGAGGATACCCAGTGTAAGGGAGTTGGCAGCGCAAGCGGGGGTTAATCCCAACACCATGCAGAGAGCACTGGCTGAGCTGGAGAGGAAGAATGTAGTAGTTACTTTTCGCACGAATGGAAGAACGGTGACGGAGGACAAAGCGATGATTGACGAGACGAGAAATGCTTTAGCAAGGGAACAGGTACATGAATTTCTGGAAAAGATGAAGGAAATGGGCTTTGAAAGGGAAGAGATCGTAACGTTGTTAAAGGAGGGGGAAGATGGAAAATTTGATCATTGCTAACGAACTATCCTATAGTTATGGAAAAGGGCATGGAAAAGATGCCTTACAGGACTTACAGCTAAGTCTTTCTGCCGGTAAGGTAATTGGTATCCTGGGGCCTAACGGAAGCGGTAAGACGACATTAATTAAGCTGCTTAACGGGCTTTTGGTTCCTACCAGAGGCGAAATTTTGATTGATGGTCATAGGCCTGGTGCAGAAACTAAGGCAATGGTTTCCTACCTGCCGGAAAGAACCTATTTACAGGCGGGAAAAACGGTAGGACAAATGCTGGAATACTTTAGTGATTTTTACCAGGACTTTTCTATGGAAAGAGCCAGAACCATGCTGAAGTCATTAGGGATTAAGGAAGAAGAACCGCTAAAAACCTTATCCAAGGGAACCAGAGAAAAAATTCAACTGATTCTGGTCATGAGTCGGAAAGCAAAGGTATATATTTTGGATGAGCCTATTGCCGGGGTGGATCCGGCGGCCAGGGATTATATTATCAGAACGATTATCCAAAATTACAGTGAAGATGCCATAGTGCTTCTGGCAACCCACTTGATTGCCGATGTAGAGGCCATTCTGGATGAGGTGATTTTCATTAAGGAGGGAAGAATCGTATTGCAGTCTACGGTAGAAGATATCAGAGAGCAACAGGGCAAAAGCGTAGATGCTTATTTCAGGGAGGTGTTTGCATGCTGACAAAATTATTAAAGCACGAATGGAAAAGGCTGTGGAAGGTACCTACTGCTTTATTGGTTATCCTGCAGATATTTGCCCTAATCAGCGGCTTAGGCTTTTTGGCTCCTATATGGGAGAGTGAAGTGGTGGGCCTTTCCCTTCTGGCAGGCCTGGTGTGGGTTATCTTTTTTATTGCGATCATTGGAGTCAGCTTTGGCATTACGATCTATCTGGCAATGCAGTTTTATCGGAGTATGTATTCCGATGAAGGATATCTTACGCATACGCTGCCCGTTTCCCCTGGTCAGCTTCTATTCACCAAGAGTTTGATGATGGTGATATGGTCAGTGCTTTCTACTCTGGGAGTGTTATTCAGCATATTGATTTTTGCCTTTACCGGAATACTTTGTTATTTCGGCACCATAGAATGGGGAGAGGCAATGACAGGTATCAGAATGGAATTTAATGAACTGATACAGTCCATTGGTGTATGGGGAATAGACTGGATAGAAATTGTGCTTACGGGCCTGGTTGGGGCACTCATTAGTCTGTGTTATGGCGTAGCCATCATTGTAGCTTCCATTACCATAGGTCAGTTAGCCAGAAAGCATCGTGTAGCAGCAGCTTTTGCTGTGGGCTGTGGGCTGTGGGATTTCTATTGGAGTATCAGTTTTTGAAAATCTTCTGCAGTTTCCATTTGTCAACAGCAGTGTTTATCAGGGAAATCAGAATGTGATTCTAATCATCTTTGGTGGAGTATGGACAATATATCTGCTTTATCTGGTAATAACAGTGGTACTCTTTGCTGTCAGCAACTATATTATTCGTAACCGACTGAACCTGGAATAAAAGAAAAGGAATGAAAAGATGCAGAGTTTAATTACCATTGAAGAAATGTATAAAATATATAATCCGGGAGAGAACGAGGTCAGGGCATTGGATGGGGTAAACCTATCCATAGGGAGAGAGGAATTTGTGGCCATTATCGGACAATCAGGAAGTGGAAAGTCCACATTAATGAATATGCTGGGTTGTCTGGATGTTCCGACTCGGGGCAAGTACATACTGAACAATCAAGATGTTGCACACTTAAGCGACAATGAACTATCAGATATTCGAAATCATGAAATCGGGTTTATTTTTCAGGGCTTTAATCTGATTGCCAATTTAAATGCACTGGAAAATGTGGAGCTGCCTCTGCTTTACCGGGGAGTAAACAGGAGTGAGAGAATTCGCCTTGCAAAAGTAGCACTGCAAAAGGTGGGACTGGAAAAAAGAATGGATCACAGACCCTCCCAGCTTTCCGGCGGACAGCAGCAAAGAGTAGCTATTGCCCGGGCTATTGCACAGGCACCCCCTATTATTCTGGCAGATGAACCTACAGGAAATCTGGATTCTTCTTCCAGTAAGGAAATTATGCAAATCCTGAAAAAACTGCATAAAGAAGGGCATACCCTGATTTTGATTACGCATGACAACGATATTGCTGCACAGGCACCCAGAATTATCCGAATGATGGATGGAAAAGTGGTAGAAGACACAAAGAAGAAAGAGACTGGAACGAAATCGCCAGACAAGAATGGAGGTAAAGATGAGAAAGCTGTTTAAAAAGGAAAGCACAGATATGACTGAACAGATTAAAGAGACCGGGGTGGCTCAGGAAAAGAAAAAGAAAAAAATGAGCAGAAAAAAGAAGATATTGATTGCCGTAGCAGTTTGTGTGTTGGGACTGTTCCTCTATGGAAGTCTGGCAGGTGCCAACCAGAAGCCTATGGTAGTAACGGCAGAGGCCAAAAGGCAGGATTTGAATCAGATACTGGATACCAGTGGAACGGTAGTATCGGATAAGGTAGTAGACTGCTTTGCACCGGTTAGTGTCAAAATTGGAGAGGTTCAGATAGAAAAAGGAGAAGTGGTTAAAAAAGGAGAGGTAGTTGTAGCCTATGATGAGGCTGCACTTTCCGAATTTAAAAAGATAACCCAGTTGAATCTTCAGGCAAATAGGGGAAGCTATCAGGACAGTGTGGAGAAAAATGGAAAGCAGCAGGCCATGTATACAGAAGCAACTACCAATATGGAGGTGCTGAAGCAGCAGATTAGCGATACACAAAGCTACATTGATAGTTTGCAAAAAAAGCTTGATGACAAAAAAGCGGCTCTGGCCCGCCAGGGAAGCCTTCTGGAGATTTCCCGAATTGATTGGGCCGACCAGCCTGACAGTCCTGAATACCAAAACCTTCTTAAACTGATTCAGGAGAATGCCTATGAGCAGCAAAACCATCCTGAATTGAAGAGACTGCAGGGAGAAATTGAACAGAATACAAGACTTTTGAATCAATATAAAGAATATGAGTCAGAGATGAAAGCCCAAAAGGGCTCCTCTGAAACAGGAAAGCTAAGTGCAGGTGGGAAGGCCCAGATGGAGGCAAATGCAGAGGTAGAACGCCTTAAGCTGGAGAAAACTATGGATTCCATTCTGGCCAATGAACAGGGAATTGCGGCCCAGTTCAATGGTGTGGTAACGGCAATGGAGGCCAAAAAGGGAAAAATTCCCCAGGAAGGTGAGCTGCTGTTTACTCTGGAGAGCCTGGAAGATGTTGCGGTTTCCCTGTCGGTGAGCAAATACGATTTGGAAAAATTGAAGGTGGGTCAGGAGGCAAAGCTTACCATTGCGGGAAAAACCTACCAGGGAAAGGTAGACAGAATCGAGCAGATGGCAACCAAAAATGCTAATGGTGCTACAGTGGTAGGAGTTTATATTAAGGTACTTAACCCGGATGAGAATCTATTTCTGGGAGTAGAGGCTAAGGTGGTCGTTTCCACCGGAACAGTACAGGGGGCGATTACCATACCCATAGAGGCAGTCAATACAGATGTGAACGGACAGTTTGTGTATGTGGTTGAAGATGGAGCTGTAGTAAAGAGAGAGGTAGAAACCGGACTGACTACCAACCTGGAGATTGAAATTAAAAAAGGTGTTGAAGAAGGAGAGCAGGTAATTACGGAAACCGGAGGAGAAGTCTTTGAGGGAATGCCGGTGAGTACCCGGCCGGCTGACTAACGGAGGGACATATGTCACAAATTTGGGAATATACAAAAATTGCAATAAAAAATATTAAGAGCAATAAAGGGCGTTCAGTCCTTACCATGCTGGGTATCATCATCGGCATTTCCTCTGTGATTATGGTTATGTCAGTGGGAAATGGTGTGAAGAAGCAGATGGGAGAGGAATTGAATAATATTGGAGGGGGACAGATTACGATTTATACGGAAAGCGGTAACCCACGCTTTACCACTGAAGATTTTGATATGATTCGGGAAAAGGTGGAAGGGATAAAAGCAGTCAGCCCTTATTTAGGAGATACGGGAAATGCAACAGGCTCCAAGGGAGAGTTTAAGGCCTCCATCAGAGGAGGAAATGAAGGTATGCTGTACAATGTAGGAGATCCTATTGTAGCAGGCCGTTATTTTAACGCTGAGGAGGTGGCAGCAGGGAAAAAGGTATGCATCATCACAGAGAGCAGTGCAAAGAAGCTGTTTGGAACCACTAATGTATTGGGGCTTGACTTTGAATTAAATCTGGACGGCATCAGTCAGGACCTTTCTATTATTGGTTTAAGAAAGGATAGTGCTGCGGGGTTGATTACCGCCGGTAGTCAGGATCAGCTTACCATAGAGCTTCCCTACACCGTTTTGGGTAATAATTTTCAGTACTATATCGAAAATTTTGGGATGTTTTATATAGTCGCTGAATCCAGTACAAACAGCAGCCGGGTGGCACAAAAAACGATCAGACTTCTGGAAAGCAAGTACTCCATCGTAGGAGAAAATCTAATCAAGGTTGAAAACTTTACCGATATTGCCTCCCAGATTGATTCGGTGATGGGAACGATTACCATCTTTATTTCCTTTGTAGCAGCCATTTCTCTATTGGTAGGTGGAATTGGTGTAATGAATATTATGTTGGTTTCCGTAACAGAGCGAACCAGAGAGATTGGAATCCGTAAGGCTCTTGGGGCCAGAACAGGATCGATTCTCATGCAGTTTTTGGCGGAGGCAGGCATGATTACCCTGTTGGGGGGAATTATCGGAATAATCCTGGGTATTATGGGAGGTTCATTGATTGGCAGTGCGGCAAAAATAACCCCCAGTATATCGGCGGTTACTATTTTTATTGCTGTAATTTTTTCTTCAGGAGTGGGACTTTTCTTCGGAATTTATCCGGCAAAAAAAGCAGCAGCTTTAAGTCCTATAGAAGCCCTGCGATATGAATGATTTGTTTTCAAGGAGTACCTTAGAGGGAAAGCTGGTGCTGAGCTTAAAAGTTCAGCACCATTTTGTTTTATGCTCACACCATTCTTCTCTGGTTTTATAAAAACGTAAAAAGTTATAGTATTTACAGACAGGAATGTTCATGCTATGCTTGAAACCGAAAGATATACGGAGGATAAAAAGCATGGAAGCAAATCAAAAACAAAAAAGGAAACGTCTATTATCTCTTTTTAGCGTTACCGGTGTGGTAATCGCCATTTCTGTTTTATTCCTTTTTACCAGTCAAAAAAAACAATCAAATTATACCGATGATTATGGGAATGCAGCTAATCATCTCTATCAGAAAGATAATGTGATCAGTGGAGATGGTTTTTTTCAGGAGCCTAAAGGCGAAACTTCGGCAGAAGATTCTGAAGCCGACCTGGAGGCCGGAAAGAAAACGGAAGGACGGCAGACTACGGTTGCTTCTAATGCTCAGACGGATCAGCAGACCAAGGAAGATAAGGGAGATTCATCCAATGTTCAGGAGTCTCCCATAACATCCCCACAGCAAGGCGGCACTAGCCAGGGAGGCGAAGCAGCCAGCCAGCCGGGAGATAGCCAGGGAAGTGGGTCTATCAGTAAGCCGGGGGAGAGCCAGGGAAGTGATACACCTGCCAAGCCGGGGGAGAGCCAGGGAAGTGATACACCTGCCAAGCCGGGGGAGAGCCAGGGAAGTGATACACCTGCTAAGCCGGGGGAGAGCCAGGGAAGTGATACACCTGCCAAGCCGGGAGATAGCCAGGGAAGTGATACACCAGCCCCCCCAGGGGATAGTCAGGGAAGTGACACACCAGCCAAGCCGGGAGAAGGGCAGGAAGGCGGCAATACAGATAATCCACCTGTGAATCCACCTACAACCCCGGCAATTCCCATAGTGGCACAGCTTCCCCCTATGTCCAATCAAGTTAATTTAGGTTGGACTCAGGGGCTGTATGGAGGAGCCTCAGACGGGCAACCTCAACCCTCAGGGGAAGGACTTACCATGTTGGGAATGCAGGTAAGAACACTTTCTCCCATGGGAGTACGTTTTGTTGCACAGATTGATCGTTCCTTTCAGACTGATTTAGAGAAGAAGGGACAGGTGGAATACGGAATTTTATTAATAGAAAAGGATGTCCTTGGAGATAGGGAGCTTACTCTGGATGGTCAGTATAGTGTGGAAAAGGATACTGCTAATTCCGAAGAAACTCTTCCGGGGAAGGGAGCGGCCCTTCGTTCGGATAACAGAAGATTTACTGCAGCCTTGGCCAATGTTGCCCTGGGAGCTTATGGTGGCACTGCAGTGACAAATAACACCGTCAGCCCTATGGTGGTTATAGCCAAAAAAGATTTATTTTATGATGCAGACAGCAGAATATTTACCGCAGTCTTATCCAATATTAGCCCGGAAAACTATGGCAATAATATCGTGGCAAGAAGCTATGCTAAGGTGCTTAATTCATCCAATCAGGTTGTGGAGATTCATTACAGTCCCATAGTCTTAGAAGGCAGCGTTGAAAGTATAGCAGATGAAGTGATAAGAAATACATCAACTGCGGTGAAGGAGAATGTGGAAGACCAGCAGTGGCTGAGAGAGCATATATTTGGAGAGGAGAATATCCTTCCGCCAACACAGCAGGTATCCGATGAAGTATATTTAAACGGAGAAGAAAGTGTTGAATTATATTTTATTGACCAGAATAATCAGGCTCAGCTTGTAGATGGCTTTGAGCAGGCACAGTTTGAAGGGTCAAAGTATCGGGTGAAAGTAACAACGAAAAATGGAAAGGCTGTTTATGCCAATATCAAAAAACTGGAGGAGAGAGAGGGAAAAGTAGGCTTCTGGCTTGACCTGGAAGGATATAAAACGTATGTAAACGCTCAGGTTCTGGATGGTGCGTTTGTTTTCTATGGAGAAAAAGAAAATGGAAGCAGCAGGGTAGTACCGTTTATCAGACCTATCCAGGAGCTGATTGATATGGTCTCCAAGGATTTAACGGGAAACTACACACTGAAAAAGGATTATGATGCCTCTGGCCTTTCAGGAAGTACTGCTGCCATCTTAGGCTCCTTTACCGGTACACTTGATGGGGCAGGACATAAGATTTACGGACTTTCCACGCCCCTTTTTGAGAAGCTGGACGGTGCTGTTGTTTCTAACCTTATCTTAACTGAGGCCCTTGTTGTACGAGAAACAGAAAATGAAGTGGGAATTCTCTCCAAAAGAGCCGATAGCAGCAGTATCAGTAATGTCCATGTGCAGGGAAGCGTAAAAAGCGGTAAAAACAGAATCGGAGGGCTTTTGGGAGTAGCGGATAAAAATACCAGTATTGAAAAGTCCTCCGCCAATGTAACTGTGCAGGGCGGAAATGGTGCTGTGGGCGGCCTTGTGGGGGCAATCTGGGATACCAAAATTGAGAATTGCTATGCCATCGGGAAGGTACATGGGACCTTGAATAATGAAAGCAGCCAGGGGGTAGGCGGACTTGTTGGCTGGATCAGCCAAGGCGGGGTGATCAATACCTCCTATGCCTCCGCCAGTGTATCTACAAATGTAAGCCATGGTGGTGGGTTGATTGGAACCATCCCCAATAATGTGGGATTTCAAGGTACTTCCTTAAGCAACAACATCTCTTTTTCCACAAGGGGAAATGGATATAAATTCTTAGGAAAGCTTACCAATCGAATTTTTAGTATGCCTGAAATTAAGGGGAATATTTTTATTGAAGGCGGAGAGTTAAAATCTGACTTTACCAGAACGGATGTGCCCGGAGATTATTCCGGAAAAATTGAGGAAAGATCTCTGAATGAGGTACTTCTTCCTGATTTTTATATAAACTCTCTGGGATTCAGTGAGGAAATTTGGGATTTTTCACCCTTAGCTAAGAACCGTACCCCGGTGCTTGTCGGTATTGACCCCGGTACAGGTGCGCTTCTTTCTCATGCCAAAAGCAACATCCCGGAGGGAGGAATTTTAGAAGACTTATGGACAGAAGAAGGCTATGAGCAGGAGAAGGAGATGCTGTATTACAATCTTTCCCTGCTGATGCCCTATGCCTATACAGGGGATGTCATAAAAACCGCACAAAAGATTGATGCAGAGCATGTATTGAATAAATACAAAATAAAGACGGTTTATCCTGTAAATGAGCAGGGGAATCGTGTAGTAACCTTAGAGCAAAAGGGAGCAGGAGCACTGACAAGCCTTTATATTCATTTTGTGGAAGAAGGTGCCCGTCCTTTACTCCTAAACATCACTTTCCTTGGCACAAAGAATGATGTGGCATCCTATCAAATGGATCGCCTGCCAATTGTTTATCAGTTTGCAAAGCCGGTAATCGATACAGACAGTGCTGCTTTTCAGACACTGTTGAATACGGCAAAAACCTATCGATATAATGTTCCCGGGTCTACGGAGGACAGTACTCAGTTTATTGAGGGAAGGACTGCCAGTCTGGATCAAAATACCGTAAGGGAGAGCTATAAACGTAACTATGAAGAACGAGTAAAGCCTAATTTAGAAGAATGCTTAGTGGCATATTTAAGTACCAGAAGTGATCTTCCCATCAATTCAAATTCCCCTGTAGATGTTTCTGTTTTGGAAAAAGAACTGTTGGATTCAGGGAAGCTGTTGGATTTTCTTTTTGCGTACAATTATGTGGATCGCTGGTATGATGTGGTCATCGGAGGAATTAACCTGCGAGATGTTGTCCTCTTTGATGCTTCGGTTGTGAATGAAAAGAGGGAAGGCTTGCTGGAGGATTATTCCACTCTGCTGAAAACCGGTGCCGATGTAAGAGGCGGACGAGGGACAAATAATTTTTATAAAAACTATTTGTCAGAGAAGGCTGAACTGACGCAGGGAAAACACGATGTTGCTACATTTGTAGAATATTTTATGGCAGAATATGCCGGATACAGTGATGTAAATGACTGGATTGTGGAGAACTTCCAAGGACTGATTGTGGAAATGCCGGCGAAGAACCCTAAGATTTCCTATCGGTTATGGAAGCTGTTAAAAAGAAATACTGTATTTTCGGGACAAGAGCTGGTTCTTCCTACTTTATCCTATAAGACTAGCAGGAACCTGTATCTTGCATCCTTCCCAACCAGTGTTGTCTATGGAAATTTGGAAATATATAATGGTTATTCCGATACAGAGAGCTTTCGTGAGAAAAAGAAAAAGGAATTAGTGGAGCAGCTTACCTACTTGACAAATACTTATGACAACTTTGTTAATCTTGCAGAAAACGGAGCAGACAGCATCAATGAAAGCAGATTTTTGATTGTGGACACCTCCTATAAGAAAAACCACAATCAGGATGTATTTAAGGAGTTCTACAAACCCCTTCAGACGATTTGGAGTCTGAATAGTGGGGCAGTTGCCATAGTATTTGGCAGCGGTATGCCCACCAGGGACTATATTTATTATAACAGTAATGCTTTTATTGGGGATGAGCAGGTTC
>JBJELR010000240.1:0-1896 GCA_051879255.1 Lachnospiraceae bacterium
ATCTAAGGATAAATCACTTAAAATCTGAAAGGACTGATCATCAAAACAGAAAATATACAGCTTAAAATCTTTAGTACATCTTGCCAGCGATTGATAAAGGGCCAGTCCCTTATCCAGATAATAGCTATCAAATAAGGTACAAAAAATCATACCGAAATTCCTTTCTAGTCAAACTCATTAAGGGTCTGAATGATATAATCCTGTTCTTCCTTCGTCATACCATTATACATGGGAATAGACAGCACAACATTGGCCAGATGCTCCGTAATGGGCAAAAAGCCCGGCTTGTGTCCCAAATACCCATAAGCCTCTGACAAATGGGGCGGAATCGGATAGTGAATAATGGTTCCAATTCCCCTTTCCTCCAGAAACCGGATTAGTCTTTCTCTTTCCTCACACTGAATCACATATTGATGCCACACACAGGTAGAGGCCTCCCTTACCCTGGGAAGCTGCAGCCTGGGATTCTTAATTTCCCTGGTATACCGTTCCGCAATCAATCCCTTTTCTGCATTCATTTTCTCTAAATACTGCAGCCGGACACGCAAAAGTCCCGCCTGTAATTCATCCAGCCTGGAGTTTGCCCCTACAACCTTATTATAATAGCGCTTCTCACTTCCATAATTTCTGTAGATTTTAAATTCCCTGGCCAGCTTCTCATCCTGTACTACTACAGCCCCTGCATCCCCAAAGGCTCCCAGATTTTTAGACGGGTAAAAAGAAAAGCAGCCTACATCCCCAAAGGTTCCCGTCATTTTCCCCATAAAGCGGGCACCATGGGATTGGGCGCAGTCTTCTACCAGTTTTAGATGATATCTTTGGCACAAATCCACAACCTTGTCCATTTGGCAGGGCAAGCCGTATAGATGCACCACCAGAATGGCTTTCGTTTTGTCCGTAATCTTCTCCTCTATTCTTTGGACATCAATACCATAGTATTCATCCGGTTCCACAAATACAGGGGTTGCCCCATTCATGGTAATCCCCATGACACTGGCAATATAGGTGTTTCCCTGTACAATTACCTCGTCCCCCTTACCAATGCCTAAAAGGCGAAAGGCAATCCAAAGGGCATCCAGCCCGCTGGCCAGACCAACACAGTATTGTCCTCCGGTATATGCCGCAAATTCCTCCTCAAATTTGCTGACCTCCTCTCCCAGGATATACCAGCCGGAGCGCAATACTTCTATGGCCTTTTTCTCTAATTCTTCCTGATATTGAAAAAAACTTCTGTCCATACGATTTGGCATTATTTTCATGTTAGTTTTCCCCTCCATTTGACATACACTCTCTCCTCTTTCCACAGTAGCCGATCAGACAGCCAATCAGACATAAACTCGCATAAGAAATCGTCCATATCGTCATGGCTACTCTTATTCGTTCAAAAAGCAGCAGACGATCCACCTCCACAGCCAGCACATATTGGGGTGCCCGATAGGTTAAGATACCAAGCAGCGTCAAAAGCGTTGCTATGACCGCAGAGCTGTATACAATCCTTTTATGATATTCCTCCCATACTTTCCTTGCTTTTGCTCCTGCTTTTCTTACCCCTGTGGTAGGAAATACCAATTCTTTATCTGCGTGTTTAAGAAGAAAAATATTCTTTTTATCCTCACCGCTTATCCATAAATATTCCCCTAAAAATAAGAGGGTAAGATTTTTAAAGGAGGTATTAAACAGGAATGGTTCTGTAATTCCCGCAAGAAAAAAGCAGATAATCATTGCCAGCTCTATATTTTTTCTTTCTTTCACATAGGTGTGAATCAGCATGGCATACAAAATACAGATTGCGGCAAATACAAGAATACCATAGATAATTAATGCAAAAACAAAGGAGTTATCCATGGTAACAATATCCGTTGTAATAGAAGCCAGGTTATTCCCCACTAGACTGAT
>JBJELR010000241.1:0-10385 GCA_051879255.1 Lachnospiraceae bacterium
ACCGATATTGATCTTAATCTCCTCTGCAGTTCTCTCACCAATCAGCAGGTTATGCTTCTTTCGCATATAACGGACGATGGCTTCATCAAAATCATCCCCTGCCACTTTGATGGAGGCACTTACTACCGTTCCCCCCAAAGAGATGACTGCAATATCTGAAGTTCCCCCTCCGATATCTACAATCATATTTCCGCAGGGCCGGGAAATATCGATACCTGCTCCAATCGCAGCTGCAATCGGCTCCTCAATAATGGAAACATCCCTTGCTCCTGCCTGATAGGTGGCATCCTCTACAGCCTTCTTCTCAACCTCTGTAACCCCACTGGGCACACATACTGCAATACGAGGCTTTCTTAAGGTTCTTCTTCCAATGGCCTTCTGGATGAAATACTTCATCATCTTCTCCGTTACCGTATAGTCAGAGATAACCCCTTGTCTAAGGGGTCTTACCGCTACAATATTGCCAGGTGTTCTTCCCAGCATCAGCCTGGCCTCCTCACCAATGGCCTTGATTTTATTGGTATCCCGATCAAAAGCCACAACTGAAGGCTCTTTCAGCACTACTCCTTTTCCTCTGATGTATACTAAAATGCTGGCAGTTCCCAGGTCAATTCCAATATCTGTATATTGCATTCTCTAATCCCCTTTCTAGGCTCTATCTCTATTTCTATCTTATCATTCGTTCATCTGCCTGTCCGAAAACATTTACGGTTATTATAACTGATAAACTTCTATTTTGAAAGGGTTTTCATAAAAAAAGCACAAAAACAAAAATGGAGTAACCATTTATTGCTTCCATGCTTTTTGAATCGTTCCGTCTTTGTATTATATCGGTGTTTTTTGGGAATACTTTAGCTTTTTTTCTCCTTAGCCAAAATTCGTTCTATATATCTTCCGGTGTAAGAGGCGGGGACTCCGGCCACCTCCTCCGGTGTACCGCAGGCTACGACCGTACCTCCCCGGTCGCCGCCCTCCGGTCCCATATCGATAATATAGTCGGCAGTTTTGATGACATCCAGGTTGTGCTCAATCACTACCACCGTATTCCCACCTTCAGTTAACCGGTGAATGATCTCAACCAATTTGTGCACATCTGCAAAATGCAAACCTGTTGTAGGCTCATCCAGAATGTAAATCGTATTCCCCGTACTCCGTCTGCTCAGCTCAGTAGCCAGCTTGATCCGCTGAGCCTCTCCTCCTGACAGGGTAGTAGAGGGCTGACCCAGCTTGACGTAGGACAGGCCCACATCATAAAGGGTTTCTATTTTACGCCGGATACTGGGCACAGCCTCAAAGAAGGTAAGTGCTTCTTCCACCGTCATATCCAGTACATCATAAATACTTTTCCCTTTGTACTTCACCTCCAGCGTTTCCCGGTTATACCGTTTACCCTGGCATACCTCGCAGGGGACATATACATCCGGTAAAAAATGCATCTCAATTTTAATGATTCCATCTCCACTGCAGGCTTCACAGCGTCCCCCCTTTACATTAAAGCTGAAACGCCCTTTCTTATAGCCCTTGGCCTTGGCATCCGGGGTGGCTGCAAAAAGATCTCTGATCATATCAAAAACCCCGGTATAGGTGGCCGGATTGGAACGGGGTGTTCTTCCTATGGGTGACTGATCGATATCAATTACCTTGTCTAGCTGCTCCACTCCCTCTATGCATTTATGCTTTCCCGCAATCGTTCTGGCCCGGTTCAGCTTTTTGGCCAGTGACTTATACAGAATTTCATTGACCAGGGAGCTTTTTCCCGAACCGGATACTCCGGTAACACAACTGAACACTCCTATGGGAATTTTTACATCCACCTTCTTCAGGTTATTTTCCTGAGCCTCCCGCACCGTCAGCCAACCTTGGGGACTTCTTCTCACCTGCGGGATGGGGATGCTTACCTTGCCGCTTAAATACTGACCGGTAACGGATTCTTCCACTGCCATAATTTCTTCTGCCGTTCCCTGGGCCACCACCTTTCCCCCATGGCTTCCTGCTCCCGGACCAATGTCCACGATATGATCTGCTGCAAGCATGGTATCCTCATCATGCTCTACCACAATCAGGGTATTCCCCATATCTCTTAAATTTTTCAGTGTAGCCAGAAGCTTATCATTATCTCTTTGGTGAAGACCAATACTGGGCTCGTCCAAAATGTAGCAGACTCCAACTAATCCTGAGCCTATCTGGGTGGCCAGACGAATACGCTGAGCCTCTCCTCCTGACAGCGTTCCTGTCGCCCTGGAAAGGGTCAGATAATCCAGCCCTACATCCATTAAAAAACCTACTCTGGCCCGAATTTCCTTAAGCACCTGCTCCCCAATCATCTGTTTGGCAGAGGATAGCTTCATATCAGCCAAAAACTCCTGCAGACTGCCAATGGAAAGATTGGTAATCTCATAAATGTTCTTCTCACATATGGTTACTGCCAGAGATTCTTTTTTTAGGCGCATTCCCTTACATTCCTTACAGGGTGTAATCCGCATAAAGGTTTCAAATTCCGCCTTGGAGTTTTCGGAAAAGGTTTCCCGATACCTTCTCTCTACATTCTTAATCAGGCCTTCAAAGACTACCGGATAAACTCCTTCCCCTCTCTGTCCCTTATAATATACCTTAATTTCTTTTCCACCCGTTCCGTTAATCAGAATATCCTGAATCTTCTTTGGATAGTCTTCAAAGGGCGTATCCAAATCAAAGCCATATTCCTCACAAAGTCCCCGCAGAATAGCATTAGAAAAGCTCTTTCCATCGTTACAGGATTGCCAGCCTATAACCGCTATTGCCCCTTGATTGATACTTAAGGTCTTATTCGGAATCATCAAATCCAAATCAAATTCCATCTTGTAGCCTAAACCAAAGCAGCCGGGACAGGCTCCAAAGGGGTTGTTGAAGGAAAAGCTTCTTGGCTCAATCTCATCCACACTGATTCCACAGTCAGGACAGGAAAAGCTCTGGCTGAAGGTAAGTGTATCTCCGTCAATAATATCCACCATTAAAAGACCTTCCGCCAGATGCAGGGCATTCTCGATGGAGTCGGTAAGGCGGCGACCAATTCCCGGCTTAACGGCCAGACGGTCTACTACAATTTCAATATTGTGCTTGATGTTCTTATCCAGCTTGATTTCTTCCTCAAGCTGATATAAATTGCCATCTATTCTCACTCTGACATAGCCGCTTTTCTTTGCTTTCTCTAACAGCTTCACATGCTCTCCCTTACGGCCTCTTACCACAGGTGCCAAAAGCTGAAGCTTGGTGCCCTCCGGCAGTTCCATGATGTGATCCACCATCTGGTCCACCGTCTGCTTGGAAATCTCCTTGCCGCATTCCGGGCAATGGGGAGTACCAATCCGGGCATACAGCAGACGAAAATAATCATAAATTTCCGTAACCGTTCCCACCGTTGATCGGGGGTTTCGATTGGTAGATTTCTGGTCAATGGATATGGCCGGTGAAAGTCCTTCGATTTTTTCTACATTGGGCTTTTCCATCTGCCCCAGAAACTGTCTTGCATAGGAAGAAACAGATTCCATATATCGTCTCTGCCCTTCCGCATAAATAGTGTCAAAGGCCAGAGAGGACTTGCCGGAACCGGACAAGCCCGTTAAAACAACAAACTCATTCCGGGGGATATCTACATCCAGATTTTTTAAATTGTGTTCATTGGCCCCCCGGATTTTGATTACCTCCTTCCGAGGCAGAATTTTCATCTTTTCCATGTCACTAATCTCCCGTTCTCTTATCAATTGATCCAACAAATTTGACCTATTTGCTGTCCCATTATCTGTCGTGTTGATTCCTTCACCTTTCTATCGCCCCTTGATCTCATCCAGATTTTTACGAAGCTCTGCCATCTTATCTCTGAGTACGGCTGCAGATTCAAAATCCAGCTCTGCTGCCGCCTTTCGCATCTGCTTCTCCACCTTAGTAATCAGCTTCTCCAATTCCTTACGGCTCATGGATTCCGGTTCCTTGGCAAAGGTTACTTCCTCCCTGGCAATTTCCTTGGATATACTGATTAAGTCCCTTACTGCTTTCTTTATGGTCTGGGGCGTAATCCCATGTTGGGCATTGTAGGCCTCCTGCAGAATACGACGTCTCTTAGTTTCCTCAATAGCAGTCTGCATGGAATCAGTAATGGTATCCGCATACATAATTACCCGTCCTTCGGCATTGCGGGCAGCCCGTCCTACCGTCTGAATCAGGGAGGTGGAGGAGCGAAGAAAGCCCTCTTTATCCGCATCCAGGATGGCCACCAGAGAGATTTCCGGTATATCTAATCCTTCTCTCAGGAGGTTAATTCCCACCAGCACATCAAAAACATCCAGACGCATATCCCGGATAATCTGTGCCCTTTCCAGGGTGTCAATATCCGAATGCAGGTATTTTACCCGGATTCCCACCTCTTTCATGTAATCGGTCAAATCCTCTGCCATCCTTTTGGTCAGGGTGGTAATCAGAATTTTATTATGCTTTTCTACTTCCTTATTGACTTCTGAAATCAAATCATCAATCTGTCCTTCTACAGGCCGTACATCAATTTCAGGGTCCAAAAGTCCGGTAGGACGTATAATTTGCTCTGCCCGAAACAGCTCATGGTCAGCCTCATAATCAGAAGGTGTAGCAGAAACGAAAAGCATTTGGTCTATTTTTTCCTCAAATTCCGTAAAATTAAGAGGACGGTTATCCAAAGCAGAGGGCAGCCGAAAGCCATACTCTACTAAAGTAGTCTTACGGGAACGGTCTCCTGCGTACATTCCTCTTACCTGAGGGATTGTAATGTGAGACTCGTCTACAATAATCAAATAATCGTTCTGAAAGAAATCCATGAGACAGTAGGGAGTCTCTCCCGGCTGCATCCCGTTCATATGACGGGAATAGTTCTCTATGCCGGAACAAAAGCCCGTTTCTCTCAACATCTCCACATCAAAATTGGTACGTTCAGAAATTCTCTGGGCCTCGATCAGCTTATCCTCTCCCTTAAAAAACTGTACCTGTTGTTGGCATTCCTTCTCAATTTCCATACAGGCCTTATTGATTTTCTCCTGTGGAATAACATAGTGGGAAGCCGGAAAAATGGCAATATGCTCTAATGAGGAGTACATTTTTCCGGTAAGCGGATCCACCTGCGTAATCCGATCAATTTCATCACCAAAAAATTCTACCCGAATCAGATAGTCTCCACCCTCAGCAGGGTAGATTTCCACTACATCTCCTCTTACCCGAAAGCAGCCTCTGCCCACATCCAGATCGTTGCGGGTGTATTGAATATCGATTAATTCTCTTAACACCTGATCCCTGTCCTTCATCTGTCCGGGCCGTAAGGACACAATCATTCCCTGATATTCCTCGGGGCTTCCAATCCCATAAATACAGGATACGCTGGCTACTACGATGACATCCTTCCTCTCCGACAGGGATGCGGTAGCAGAGAGACGAAGCCGGTCTATTTCCTCATTAATAGCCGAATCCTTAGCAATATAGGTATCCGAGGAGGGAATATAAGCCTCCGGCTGATAGTAATCGTAGTAGGATACAAAATATTCTACTGCATTTTCCGGAAAAAATTCCTTGAACTCTCCATAAAGCTGACCTGCCAACGTCTTATTATGTGCAATAATCAACGTAGGCTTGTTCAGTGCTGCAATTACATTGGCCATAGTGAAGGTCTTACCGGAGCCGGTAACACCAAGCAGGGTCTGAAACTGATTCCCTTTTTTGAAACCTTCCACCAGTGCTTCTATAGCCTGGGGCTGGTCGCCGGTAGGAGCATATTCACTGTGAAGTTTAAACTTTTTTTGTATATTTTGCATAAAAATCACCTCAGTTTTCTCTGGTAAAAAAGTCCATCTATTAATCCAAAATTCAATTTGCTGTTTTTGCTGCTCAGTAAACTGCTGTAATTTTATACGGACTAAATGAAACTAGGTATACCAAAAACAACTTCTTCTGAAACTGTAGTATAGCACATCACATTAGAAAAGTACAGCGTAATGTGAACATTCGTTCTGTTGTTTGTAAACAGTATTCGGAAGATATTGCGACACACACCCGGAACAATCTCAAGCAAGTGTGGTGCAACTATGCTGGACGCACATTAAAAAACCAGTGATTCATATCGAATCACCGGAGTCCATATCACCTATTATTTTTTATAATTCAATTCCATGTCTCTTTAGATATTCTGCAACTAGCTTAAGCAACTCGTCTGCGATTTCCACTTGCTGCTGACTCTCTGCACTAGAAGCAATATAAAAGTCATTATAATCACTCTGTTCTCTAATCAATGCAAGCATACTGATCTTTCTTCCAATTGTGCGTGGAAAAATCTCTGTTGCAACAAATTCTTTATTAAATTCAGCAAGAAGTGTCTTATGCTTTTTAAAATCTTTTCCTTGAAGTGTATATACAGCTCTCATGGCATAATATGCAGCATAATAACTTCGATTATTTGCATCCTTATATTTACCATTTTCGAACAGTTCCTTCGCAACCTCCAATGTTTCCACCGATCGCTCATAACGATATTTTAAGAGTTCCCGCATTTCATTATCCAACTTCAATTCCCTCCCTCTGAATACTCTGGTAGTAAGGAAGTACCTTGAGCATTCGATTGAAATCATTCTCATTCTGAAATACCGGAGACAAGATGATGTCATGCTTTACATTATACTCAAAAGTAGCCTCTGAAATCTGGTCAATTAAATAATAAAACTCCTTAGCTGGACGATTTGTGAAAATTGCAATATCAATATCTGACTTATTTGCATCACTATATTCTCCCCTAGCATAAGAACCATAAACACAAGCTCGAAGAAAATCTTTCCCCAATAACTGTTTAACCTCTCCGATGTAATTATCAATTATATGCCCTAAATCTCGGCTATTCTTCATTCCTATGCTCACCTCCTCGTCTATAAATACATTATAGAGCCATCCATTCATAATATACAAGTTTTAATTTCAAATTGTTCCTAAATCCATTTCCATAACGAATCTCGTTATCTGCAATATCAACGTAGGCTTGTTCAGTGCTGCAATTACATTGGCCATAGTGAAGGTCTTACCGGAGCCGGTAACACCAAGCAGGGTCTGAAACTGATTCCCTTTCTTGAAACCTTCCACCAGTGCTTCTATGGTCTGAGGCTGGTCGCCGGTAGGCTTATATTCGGAATGAAGTTAAATATGCTTTGTTCCTTTATTTTGGTAATACGTAGGAAAAGTACCTGCTTTTCAAAAACAAGTACTTTTCCATTCGTTAATATGGATTATTCCTGCTCTGCCAGATACTCATCCGCATAATGGGAGGCGGTTGCTCCGTCTGCCACAGCAGTTACCACCTGACGCAGTGCCTTCTGCCTTACATCCCCTACAGCAAATACTCCTGGGATGTTGGTTCTTGTGGTCTCATCCGCTACGATATAACCGGCTTCATCCAATTCAACCTGTCCCTTAAACAGCTCCGTAGCAGGCTGTCTGCCAATGCTGACGAACACGCCCTCGACAGGAACGGTTTCCCTCTCTCCCGTTTTTACATTTTCTAAAACGACGCCACTGACCTTTCCGTTCTCCGTCAAATCAACTACCTTGCTATTCCAGTGAAAAACTACATTCTTCGTCTCCATCAAGGGCTCATGATAGATTTTAGTGGCCCGAAGGGTATCTCTGCGGTGAATCAAATGTACGGTTTCGCAGATTCGGGAAAGCAGCATGGCATCAGCCGCTGCGGTATTTCCTCCGCCTACTACAGCCACTGTTTTTCCCCGATACATCATACCGTCACAATGGGCACAATAGCCCACTCCCCGGCCTACCATAGCATCTTCCTTCTCAATTCCCATCTTACGGGGATTTGCCCCGGTGGAAATAATAACCACACGCCCTTTAATGATTCCACTGTCCGTTTCTATCTCTTTAATTTCCCCATCCAGTTTAACAGATACTACTTCTGCCAGCTCCGTTTTTGCTCCAAACCGTTCTGCCTGCTGCTGCATCTTCTGAGCCAGTGTAAAGCCATCTACTCCTTCTTCAAAACCGGGATAATTGTCAATCTGCATCGTTAATGCCATTTGTCCTCCGGCCGAGAGCTTTTCCAGAACCACCGTATCCAGACCTGCTCTGGCACAATAAAGAGCTGCGGTATATCCTCCCGGTCCACCTCCAATAATTACAACGTCATAAGTATGCTCCATTTAATTTGTCCTCTCTTTTTTAACTTTTCTATCTCTATTCTCCAAGATGCTCTGCCATAAAGCTTTCAATTTTAGCCTTGGAATCGGGGGCAACAATCTGTCCCACCGGTTCTCCATTTTTAAAAACCATAATAGTAGGAATAATTTCTACCTGATACTTTTCTGCCAGCTTAGGTTCTTCATCAATATTTACCTTTGCAATCAAAAACTTATCTCCATATTCACTCCCTATTTTCTCATAGGCAGGCTCGATTCTGCGGCAATAGGTGCACCAGGGTGCCCAAAAATCCACTACAGTAAGCCTCTGCTTCTCTAAAACCTCCTGATTAAATTCTTCGTTTGTTAACGCTTTTGCTGCCATAGTCTATTTCCTCCATATTCATTATATTTATTTCTGTGTACAGTATAGCCATATCTTTTCCTGCTTTCTGTGACCTTATCACTCTTTTCCACAAAAAAACTGCTGCAAATTCCCTACTTAAGGCTTTTGCAACAGTTTCTACAAATAAAAGTCATTTATGTTAGAGGAGCTAACATTTCCAAATCAAGCAGTCTTATCTTCTCTGTTTCGGATGGTTGTTAACACCTATATATTACCTCCATTTATGGCATATGTCAATATCTTTTTTGTAAAAATAATACTTGATCCATATGGCTACTCTACAGGTTTATCTTCCCCGGGCCTTTCTTCTCCGTTTTCACCGGTAAGATACTGCATCGCCCCTTCCAACTGATTATCCTTCTCATCCGCATAGTAGCTCTCAGCATCAAACTCTATTTCCACATCCGGTACTATACCTTTTTCGTGAATATCATTTCCATTTGGTGTGTAGTATTTGCTTACCGTCAGCTTCACTGCGGAGCCATCCGAAAGGGAAATAATACGCTGTACAATCCCTTTACCGAAGGTAGTTGTACCCATAATTGTACCCACTCCATAATCCTGGATAGCTCCTGCCAGAATTTCCGAAGCGCTGGCACTATAGCCGTTTACCAGAACCACCATAGGAATATCTATCTGGTGCTTGCCGTCGCTGGTATACTCTTCCCTTTTTCCATACTTATCTTCTGTATAAACGATCAATCCCTTGGGCAAAAGCATTCGGGCAATTTCACATACAGTAGATAAATTTCCTCCCGGATTCCCGCGTAAATCCAGAATAAGACCAGTCATCCCTTTTCCCCTGCATTCAGCCAATGCTTCCGCAAATTGATCCGTAGTTACATCATCAAATTCCGTAATCCGAATATAGCCAGTCTGCTTCTCTTTCATTTCCCACTCTACCGTAGGACTTTCAATTTTACGTCTTTCTACAGGAATATGAAGATAATCGGTTTCCCCTTCACGAATCAAAGTAAGTGTGACCTTTGTCCCTTCTTCTCCTTTGATCAGTGCCACAATTTCCGTAGTTTCCATTCCCTGCGCAAGTACACCATCTACTTCGTAGATAATATCTCCAGTCCTCAAACCGGCTTCTTCTGCAGGGGTGTTTTTAATCACACCGCTGATTGTACAGAAATCATCCATCACTCCCTTAGAAATATAGGCTCCGATTCCATAATAGATTCCCTCAGTCTTTTGTTGAATTTCTTCCAGCTCCTGAGCAGAATAATAAACGGAATAGGGGTCTCCGAGAGCCTCCACCATCCCTGAATAGAGTCCGTTTTCCAGGGTTGCCAAATCACTGCCGGTCAAATAATATTTATCGATAGTATCCTCGATCACCTTAATTTTAGCTGTGGTATAGTCACTTAACAGTTCTGACTGTTCTTTACCGTCTGCAATCTGTCTGGCTTCATAAATTCCATAAACCTGTCTCCCCACATAGAGACAGCCCAGTAATAATACAGCAAGAAGCAGGCCGCTCAGCAGCCCACTCCAATACCCGTTCTTTTCTTTTTCCATCAATAAGTGCCTCCTGTACTACCGTACATTCACTTTATTATCACTATATGCCCCTTTCCTTCCCGGAATACATTTCTTTATGGAAGGAATATGCCTTTTCTTTACCTGCCTAAATAACTGTTGGGGTTAACATACTGTCCATTCAGACGTACACCAAAGTGCAGGTGGTTTCCGGTAGAACGACCGGTAGTTCCTACTGCTGCAATTTTATCTCCCATAGATACGGATTGCCCTGCAGATACATAAAGAGCAGATGCATGCATATAAATCGTATATAAACCGCCACCATGGTT
>JBJELR010000242.1:0-1865 GCA_051879255.1 Lachnospiraceae bacterium
TGTCTACAAAATGAAGATTAAAGGTAAGGCCGGTATGGTGCTCTATCTTTTTCAGTACATCGATAGCAATCCCTTTATACTCCTTCTCCGTCTGATAGCAAACCGGATACTGATTTGCACAAAGCACTACATCATACTCTTTTCTCGTATTCAGAAAAACCTTTTCCTCCCAGGTATACTCCAGGTGATTATGAGAGGCCTCTGCAAAATACATTTCCCGCAGTTCATCCGTAAAGCCGGGATTATGCATCTTAATTTCTTCCATGGCTCGGTTTAACTGGGCAAGAATCTCATCATCTGCAGAGGCAAAGGTAACCTGACCATTAAAAAAACGGCCGATAACCTTCATGTTAGACAGATTGACAAAAGAATCGGTTACCATGGCATCAATCTTTTCTTCCACCAGCTGCTTTTGCATTTCTTCTACACTGTCGAAATAGATGATATCATAAAAAGTAATCCCATTTTCTTTACAGTAGCGTTCAAAGTTTTCTTCCATCCCACTGTCCCTTTTTAATCCCAGGGTAACGTTGCGCATCTGTCGGGCATCTCCATAGCTCAGAGAAAAATTATTGCCCGGCTTATAAATATATCCATAGTCATCTCCGATGATGACTCTTGCCGTCTTGGCATTTCCTAACTCCAATGTGGTACTGACAGGAGACATTAAATCAATCTTACCGGATTCCAGCCAGTTCAGACACTGTTTCCGGCTGCCTTTAACAAAACGATATTCCCAGCCGGTATAACGGGCGATCGCCTCCAGATAATCTATTCCAAATCCGGTTAGCTGACCATTACTGTCTTCTCGCATATAGCCATCCTGCTCATACCAGCCTACTGCAATTACCTTATGCTCTTGCTCCTTAGCCTCTGCTGCCACTGTCCGGTAAACAGAAAAAGTAAGAATGGGTAATATACACAAGAATATGACATATAATGGGAATCTTTTCATCTGCATTCATCCTTTGTTGTATGATTTCTAAACATAGTCTATTTTTATTATACCATCACCCCCCCCCCTAAAAAATACCAATTATTTTATTTTTTTCCACAAAATTTATGTAAAAAATAAACAAATTTTCTTTTTCTATAACCAAAGAAGCCTCGCACAGTGGTGCAGACACCAGATAATATCTATTGGGGCTATATCCTCGCTGGAAATCAGATTTTCCTCCTTCCACTCTTTTCCGTTAATGAGATATAGTATTTTGCCAACCTTCTCTCCTTTTTTTACCGGAGCTGTAAGGGGTTGTTTTTCTACCTTTACCGAAAGTTCTTCTCCCTCTTTCAATAAAACATCAGGAATTTCCTCCTTTTGCTCCCTTAAGAGTTCCAAATTCACCGGCTGACCTATTCCTGTGCCCTGTCCATCCTCCACCTGGCTGGATAGTATCTTTTTCCAATCCAACTGCAGTTCCTCTATGGAATGACTCTGGTAGGTCTTTAGCCCATATTCCATCAGTTTTCCCGTATCCTGCCATTTATAGTTTCGATTTCCCGGCCACCCACAGGCTAATAATGCGACGATATAGGTCCTTTCTCCCTCCCTGAGAGCCCCTACATAGCAATAGCCGGCCTTTCCGGTAAATCCGGTTTTCCCCGTAAGTGCCCCTTCCATCATCTGCAGAAAAGAATTATGATTATTGCAGCTAAAGCTGCGGCTTCCATTTTGCAGGGAGCCATCCTCTGCAGTAATCTTATTGCAAAAGGAATGGTGAGGGGTTCTTGTAATCCGTAAAAACTCCTCTTTCCTGGGAGATTGTTCAATACAATAGCGCAGCAAAAGTGCCAAATCCGAAGCTGTTGTTCCATGCTCTCTGACTACCTGCTCTCCACTTTTTTTCGTAATGGTTTCTTTTGCA
>JBJELR010000243.1:0-10340 GCA_051879255.1 Lachnospiraceae bacterium
TTTTGAAATAAGGCTACCGCAATCCCACTGGCTTTAGACGGTGGGTTAAGGTAGCTAAAAGTTGGGAATTATTGTATACTTATAATATGGGAACATGGAAATCAAAAAACAGACACAAATATTTATTACAATATCACATTATTTTCGTCTGCAAATACAGAAAGAAATTGCTGGTTTCCAAGCAGATATCAGATGATATAAAGCAGTTTTCTTATGAGATATGTCAAAGGTATAAAGTCATTATCCAATACAGGGAAACTGACAAAGACCGTATTCATTATGGGATAGAAACAGAGCCAACTATGTCAATCAGTAAAATCATAAATTTAATGAAAAGTTATACTACATAGCATGTATGGGAAAGATATCCGAATTATTTACGAAGACATTTTTGGAAAGACCATACATTTTGGACAGATGGATATTTTGTCTGTAGCGCAGGAAACGTATCAGAAGAAAGGTGAAAAAGATATATAGAAAATCAAGGTTGAGAAAGAAGGTGACAGTAAATGTTAAAAGCATATAAATACAGAATATATCCTAATAATGAGCAGAAAGTACAGATAGCAAAAACATTTGGCTGTTGCCGTTTTGTGTATAATCAGACATTGGCATATCGAAAAGAAAGATATGAAAAAGAGAAAAAATCCGTAAGTAAAACAGATTGTAATAATTATTGTAACAGGGAATTAAAGAAAGAATATGAATGGCTGAAAGAGGTGGACAAATTTGCCTTAACAAATGCAATTTATCATATGGATTTTGCCTATCAGAAATTTTTTAAGGAACATGCAGGTTATCCGAAGTTTAAGAGTAAACATGATAACCATAAATCATATACAACAAATTTTACGAATGGCAATATAATGGCAGATTTTGAGAATGGCAAAGTAAAATTGCCTAAATTAAAGGAAGTAAAAGTAAAACTGCACAGAAAATTCAACGGGCAGATAAAGTCTGCAACGGTATCGCAAGTTCCGAGTGGAAAATATTATGTGTCAATCTTGGTGGAAACAGAACACGTGGAATTGCTACATACAAATCAAAATACAGGAATAGATTTAGGTATTAAAGATTTATGTAGTACTTCAGATGGGAAGAAATATGAAAATCCAAAAATTATCAGGAAATATGAGAAGAAACTGGCAAAATGGCAAAGACAGTTAGCGCATAAAGAAAAGAGGAGTCAGAATTATTACAAAATCAAGAAAAAGATAGCATTATGTCATGAGAAAATAACAAATGCCAGAAAAGATTATCTGCATAAGATGTCCCATGAGATTATTAGCGAAAACCAAGTGATAGTTTCGGAAAATTTGCAGATAAAAAACATGGTAAAAAATCATCATTTGGCAAAGTCCATAAGTGATGTATCATGGTATGAGCTGACAAGACAGTTAGAATATAAGGCAAAGTGGAATGGCAGGAAATATATCAAAATAGATACATTTTATGCCAGCAGTCAGCTATGTTCGGCTTGCGGATACCAAAATACAGAGATAAAAGATTTATCAATAAGAGAATGGTTGTGCCCTGTTTGCGGTGCAAAGCATGATAGAGACATCAATGCAGCAAAGAATATACTGGCCGAAGGATTAAGACAAATAGCATAAATAAGAAGAATAAATAGGGCAGGGACTGCCCAAATTAACGCCTGTGGAGATAGTAGGTTGCGAGATCTGTGAAGCAGGAAGCCCATTGGCTTTAGACAATGGGTAGTTCACGCAGTTAGAAAGGCAAAATAATGGAGGCAATGCGATGCGGTATTATGCAGTAATAGATACAAATGTATCATTATATCGACATGAAAAGTAAAGGGAGGCTGTCAAGACACAGAATAAGATAATGAAGCTTAGTGTAATCGTTCCCGTCTATAATATGGCGGCAGAGAAAAAACTGGAGTTTTGTCTGGACTCTTTGGTAAATCAGACCATCTCAGAATATGAAATCATTGCTGTGGATGACTGCTCTACAGATGATTCATTGGAGATTTTGCGTACCTACGAAGCCCGGTATCCGGATTTGATCAAGGTGATTGCTTCTCAGGTGAATCGAAAACAGGGAGGGGCTAAAAATCTTGGCTTAAAAGCAGCAACAGGGGAGTGGATAGGCTTTATTGACAGTGACGACTGGATTACACCGGATTTCTATGAGAGGCTGTTAAAAAAGGCGGAGGAAACAGGAGCAGATATGGTGGGCTGTGACTACCATCTCACCCGAGAGCATTCCATGGCCATCGGGCAGGTCGTACACAATAATTCCTTAGAGCAAACCGGGGAGCTGAATCATGATAAGTATGCTTCTTTAATTTTAGATGGGGGAAGTCTGGTGGTAAAAATTTATAAGCGCCATATTATTTATGATTATCCTAACCGATTTCCCGAGGGGATTTTTTATGAGGATAATGCCATCAGCAATTCCTGGATGCTTCGGGCAAAGAGGTTTGCCTATCTTCCGGAGCCCATGTACTACTACTATCAGCATGCTGCCTCAACGGTGCATACCATAACCGTACAACGCTGCCGGGACCGTATGGAGGCGGCAAGAATCATGGTGAAGGAAGCGAAGGAGTTCGGGTATCTGGAAGAATATCATGAGGAAATTGAGAGCAGCTTTACCACCTTATTCTATGTAAATACCCTGTTTTCCTATATGGCAGGGGTAAAGCCGGTACGCTTTTTTTTCGTAAAAAGAATGGGAGAGGAAATGCGAAAAACCTTTCCCGGTTTTCGTGAGAACAAATATTATCAAACCAGAGTTCATGAAGAAGAAAGAAAACTGATTGATTTGCAGATCAGGTCTACTCTGTGTTTTATCCTTTATTATCGACTGCTGTGGGCTTATCGCAGCTTTAGGAAATGGATAATGCGGAAAATAGGAGGCAAGGGTGAAAGCAGTAATCATAGGAGCCGGCAGTGAGGCTCTCCATACCATTAGAATAGCAAAGGAGCAGGGGCTTGTGGTGACGGCCATTGATGGAAACCCTGAGGCAGCAGGGCTGAAAGAAGCAGATGAAGCCTTTGTGATAAATATTTCCGATGAAGAAGAAAGCATTCAGGCAGTAAAAAAGATACAGCCGGATTTTCTTCTGACGGTTCCTATCGGGCGCTATCTGACCACTACGGGAGCAGTAAATGATGCACTGGGGCTGCCGGGAATTAGCAGACAGGAGGCTCAAAACTGTACGGATAAGTGGCTGTTTCATCAGCTTCTTAACCAAAAGGGGCTGAGAAAGGCTGCCTGCTATCTGCTTTCTGATAAAAAAACGGTGAAAGACCTGTATGCTCATCGGGAAAAAATGCACTATCCTGTAATTTTGAAGCCTCGTTATGGCTCCGGCAGCAGGGGAATTTTTGTGGTCCGGCAGCAGGAGGAATTAAAGGAAGCATTGCATCAGATAAGTAAAGAAAACGTTGATAATAATAAAATTACAGACGATATTTATTTGGGAAAAAGAAAATCTGATGAGGATTATATTCTGGAAGAATGTGTAGAAGGAGAAGAATACGGAATTGATGGTGCCATCATTCAAGGGAAGCTTTATCTGGTGCTTTTGCGGAAAAAGGAGAATACACCTCTCCCGGCCAGACAGGCAGTAGCCTATTTTTGTGTGCCGCCGGAGGATGAATTCTTTCAGCAGGTAAGGGAATGGTTAAAGAAGGCGGTGAAGGCTTTGGGACTGGAGGACTGTCTGCTTCATGGTGACATCATTCGAACCACAGATGATCCATTCATTATTGAGCTGTCGGCAAGACCCTCGGGCCATAATCTCCATAATCTTTTTACCCCTTTGGCAACAGGGATAGATATGGCAAAAGAATACATCTGTTATCGAATGGGAAAGGACTACTCCTTTTCTCCTTTAACCACTAAGCGGATGATGATTCATTATTTTGATTTGGAAGGAAGGGTTAAGAGGATTCCCCATGAGGGAGAAGTAGAGAAGCTGGCAGAAGAAAGCGGCAGCAGGTTGGTTAAATGGCAGTGCAATATTGAACCGGGTGAGCGATTATCCAAGGTTTCTGACGGACACTCCCTGATGGGGAGAGGCTATTTTATTCTGGAAGGCAGAGCAGAAAAGGAATTAAAAATCATGGCAGAAAAAGTAAAAAGCCTGTTTCAGTAAGGAAACAGGCTATAGCCGGCTAAGTGCTTCTGCAATGCGAAGGGCTCCTTTTCCATCAATTAGCCGATGCATAGTAGCCTGGGCAGCCTCTCGCTTCCCGGGATTAACATACATTTGCTCAAGAAAAGTCCAAATTTTTTCGGATACAGCCAAAAGTCCTTCCCGGCGGAGGTCACCGGCACAAGGAATAACACCTGCTTTTTTAAAGGCTGCGGCACAGTCCAGTTGATTATCGGCCATGGTGTAGCTTATGGAAGGAACACCCAGAGCACACAGCTCATAGAGGGTTGTTCCGGCGGCAGACAGAGCTAAGTCGCATTTCTTCATTAAAGGAGCTAAGTCCGTAAGACCCTCATGAATACATAGGTGATTATGCTTTTCGCCAAGCTTAATCAGGGCCTGCTTTTCCTGAGAAGAAAACAGCCTTCCAACTACCACATGAAAAGTAATCCGATCACTGGGAAACGGACAAGGGGCTTGCTTTTTGGAAAGGGACTCCAGAATAAAGGTTAAAAAATACAGGCAGAAGCCTTCCGGGTCACTGCCTCCACTGGTAAGCAGCACATTGTGTATGCTGTCTCGGAAAACAGGACGATAGTCGGCAAACTGCTCTCTCAGGGGAGTGTAGGCCGGCCCCAGTAATCGAGTAGAGGCTGAACGGTAAAAGGCTTCATATTCATTTAAAACAGCAGTAGAAATTAAGTCATAATTTAATATCAGGTCTACTTCGTAATCCCACTGACGCAAGTCATCAATATAGGCAATGGCGGCCACCTTTCGCACTGCCCGCAAATACGCAGGTGTGGCATAGTAAGAATCCAGTAATACCAAGGGCCTTTTTTCCTGAGAGGAAAGCAAAGGAAGGAGGGCAGGAAGCTCTGCCTCCAAGAAATCATAACGTGCGTTATCTAAAATCCGAATAGGCTCTGATGAGGATAAAAAGCTTTCCAACAGGGAGCGGCTATCCTCGTCGGCAACCAGGAAGCAGACCTTTCTTCCCAGCTTAATCAGAGCCTGAAAAATGGCCACGCAGCGAACCAGATGCCCGGTAGAAATATGGGGGTTCCCATCGGTTCTAAGATAGATCACTGAATCAGTTCCCATGCCAAAGGCGTTCCTTTCTTTAAATCGGTCTTGGCGGTTCTTCCCAACACAGTTTCATAATGCTTGGTATGGAGTCCATTTCCCGGACGAATGGAACGAATGTTTTGGGGGGTCAGCTTTTCTCCTGCCTGAATATCCTTTACCACGAAAAGGGAACGGCTTCCTCCATGCTCTACTTTTTGGGTATCGGTCAGCACATATTCGGCACTTCCCAGAGCCCTTTCCAGAATGCGGACATCCCGGACTAATTTGGCAAATTCCCCGGGCTCCATGGAAAAGCTGCTGTCCGGCCCGCCGTCGGCTCGCTTCAGGGTCAGGTGCTTTTCAATCATTTTCGCTCCTAAAGGAATGGAGGCGGCAGAAACGATGGTTCCCATGGTATGGTCGGAAATGCCGGTAAGACAGTCATAGGTGTTGGCCAACGTAGGAATAACCCTTAAATTTACCTCGTCATAGGGGGTGGGGTAGGAAGAAACACATTTTAGCAGAAAGATATTCTCATTTCCTTCTTCCCGGCAGACCTCCAGAGCCAGCCTGATATCTTCAGGATAGGCAATTCCGGTGGCAAAGATTACAGGCTTATGCAAACGGGCAACCTTCCGAATCAGGGGAATGTCGTTGATTTCATAGGAGGCAATTTTATAAGCGGGAACCTGCATTTCCTCCAAAAAATCTACGGAAGAAAAATCAAAGGGGGAAGAAAAGCATTCCAATCCCAGCTTATTTGCTTCTTCCATCAACCGGGGCTGCCAATCCCAGGGGGTATAGGCCTTACGATATAGTTGATGAAGGGTCATCCCATCCCATACGGTTCCCTCATTAATTTGGAAACAGGGAGCATCACAATCTATGGTGATGGTATCTGCGGTGTAGGTTTGCAGCTTGATAGCATCTGCCCCGGCCTCTCTGGCTGCGTGAATGATTTCCACTGCCCGGTGGTAGTCCTGGTTATGGTTGCCGGAGATTTCGGCAACGATAAAGGTGGGGGCTCCCTCACCCACCGGTTTATTTCCTATCATAAATTGTTTATTCATTGTCCCTCCGGTTTTTTCTATAATGATGACACTTTTTTTCATTGTACCATAGAATAAGCCTACGTCAAGGAAACAGGTAAAAGTAAGCACCAGATATTGATAAAACCTCTGTTTATAGTGTATATTGGTAAAAGAAAAGCTGGTAAAGGAGAGGTGACAGGGCTTTGGCTAATCTGGCAATTATTACAGCCCGGGGCGGCAGTAAACGAATACCGGGGAAAAACAAGAAAAATTTTTGTGGAAAACCCATTCTTTTTTATTCCATTGAGGCAGCTTTGGAGGCAGGGGTTTTCTCGGAGGTAATGGTCTCTACTGAGGATGAGGAAATTGCCCTTCTGGCCAGACAGGCAGGAGCTAAGGTGCCGTTTATGCGCTCCGGGGCTGCAGCAGATGATTTTGCCACTACGGATCAGGTTATTCAGGAGGTGCTTAGGGAATATGAGAAAAGGGGAAAGAACTTTGATGCCTTCTGCTGCATCTATCCTACGGCTCCCTTTCTTACAGGAGAGCGTCTTAAGCAGGCTATGGAGTTGTTAAAGGAGGCCGATTCAGTGATGCCGGTAGTTCCCTTTTCTTATCCGCCCCAACGGGGGGTGGTTTTAGATGAGAGGGGCTATATCGTTAGAAAGTATCCCGAATACGCAGAAACCAGAAGTCAGGACTTAGAGAAAATCTACCATGACTGCGGCCAGTTTTACGCCTGCAGGACGAAGGCCTTTTTGGAGGCAGGAACTACAGATGTAGAAAAACTGGTGCCTATCTGTCTGTCAGAGCTGGAGGTACAGGATATCGATACTTTCGAGGATTGGGAAATCGCAGAATGGAAATATAAAAGCTTAAGAAACAGGCAGGAGCAAAATTTCCAATAGAATGATTGAAAAGGAATGGAGAAAGGTAAATATGGAAAAAGAAAACAGGACACTGCAGACCCCTTATTATTATCTTAAAGAAAAGGAATTGCAGTATGACATAGACTTATTAAAAAATGCGCTGGAGGAGAATTGGGGGAATTACATCTGCAGCTATTCGGTGAAAACCAACTCCCTTCCCTGGCTGTTAACGTATTTAAAGAAGCAGGGCTTTTATGCGGAGGTAGTATCGGAGGCAGAATATGATATTGCTGTCCGCCTGGGGTACTCCCATAGCGAGATTGTATACAATAGCCCCTATAAGCATAGAGCAGCCTGGGAAAAGGTTCTTTTGGAGGGGGGATATGTGAATCTGGATTCCTCTTATGAGCTGGACTGGATGAAGGAGATGAGTGAGGGCTACCCGGACAGAGAATTTGGGGTAGGGCTGCGGGTGAACTGTCTGCTGGATCAGCTTCTGCCGGGAGCACAGACTACGGGAGGAAAAAGAGGACGCTTTGGCTATTGCTATGAAAACGGAGTACTGAAAGAAGCTATCCAAAAATTACAGATGTTACCAAATGTGAAGATTAGCGGACTCCATATGCACACCTCCACCCAGACCAGAGCAGTTGAAATTTACGGTGCTTTGGCAGGGATGGCAGTTCGGATTGCTAAAGAATATGGACTAAAGCTGGAATATGTGGATATGGGAGGAGGTTATTTTGGAGGAACCGATGATATGCCCTCCTATCCGGATTACTTTCAAGTGATTGGCGAAGAACTGAAAAAGTTTTTTGATCCTCAGCATACCAAATTAATTGTTGAACCGGGAGTGTCCCTGGTTTCCAGAGCTTCCAGCTTCGTTACCAGTGTAATTGACGTAAAAACGGTTCCCGAGGGAAGGTTTGTGGTTACCGATGGAAGCCGGGTAAACTTAAATCCCATGACCACCCGCCACAGCTATCCCCATCATATGGAATACAGGGAGGAAAAGGGGGATAAAGGACGAAGTCGGGGTGGAGCAGAGCGGGAGAGCCTGCCCAGCCAGTGGATATGCGGTTCTACCTGTATGGAGCATGATAAATTATTCCAGGTGGTGGAGCAAGCGGCGCTCAGGCCCGGAGACAGAATCGTCTATGACAGAGCCGGTGGCTATACCATCTGCCTGACCCCCTTATTCATTCATTATTTTCCTGCTGTATGGGTGGAAAAAGAGGATGGAAGCCTGTTTCTTGCAAGAGAGGCCTGGACCAACGATGAATATCTGCAAAAAAATCATTGGGAGTGAAAATCAGCAGAATGAGAGGTAGATGCCCAAAAAAACAGCCTAAAAAGCAGCGTATTTATGTTTGCCATACCTACTATCATGTTTATATTACCATCCTGAAAGAATGTAAGCTTCCCGTAAATCAGCGGGGCGGTGCGACCTTGCTGTTAAGCACCATGTCCAATGACTTCGGTGATTTAAAGCAAAGAGCAGAAAAAGCAGGGCTTTTTGAAGAGGTTCTGGAGTTTGAGGAAAAAGAGGCCGGATTTTTCCCTCAGTTGGAAAAATACCACAGGGACAGGGGGAATATCCTGATCAATATGCTGGCCAGAATCCGTTATACCAAGCTTCTGGGGAAGCTTCAGGAACCATACGTACCGGTGGATTTTGAGGAATACAAGGATATTTATGTATTCTGTGATTCAGATCCTATTGGTTACTATCTTTCCTATAAAAAAATCTATTATCATGCCATTGAGGATGGATTGGACTGTATAAAAAGCTATGATACCGCCCGCTATGATAATCGGGGACATTTTGCCCTGAAGGCTAAAATGGCTTCCTGGAATCTGATTTTTATTCAAAACGGCTATGGAAAATATTGCCTGGACATGGAAGTGAACAATATTGCCTGTCTGCCCTATCCCTGTCCTAAGTACATTGAGAAACCAAGGAAGGAACTGGAAGCCGGACTTTCGGGGGAAGATAAGCAGCAGCTTGTTCAGATTTTTATGGAGGATATGCAGGGATTTCTGAATGGGCTGTCGGAAATAGAAGCCGAGGAACCCAAGGTGCTGCTTTTATCCGAGCCGCTGTGCGATTTGTCCACCAGAGAACGAATCTTTAAGGATATCATTGAAGAATACGCCCATGGAGCCAGGGTATTTATCAAGCCTCACCCCAGAGATGTGTTAAATTATGAGGAAAAATTCCCGGAGCATATTGTGCTGCAGGGAAAATTCCCCATGGAGGTAATGAACTTTATTCCCGGTGTCCGGTGGAATAAGGTAATTTCTGTTTTTACAGTCTGTGATGCCATTACCAATGCGGATGAGGTGATTTTTTTGGGGGAGGATTTTATGGATAAGTATGAAGAACCTTCTTTGCACCGCCAAAATGAGGCGATTTATTGAACCATTTATTTTCTTATGCTTATGTGGTAAAATAATATGTCGGACTGTGCCAAAAAGAATGTATACCGACAAGAGATTCCGGAGGTTTATCCCCCGGTCCGGAGGTTTTTATGCTTAAACTGTTTAAAAAGATGAATAAATTGCTGGATGCCCGTCAGAAAAGACTGATGCTTGTGATTATCCTTTTTATGCTCATTGGCGGCATATTGGAAAGCCTTAGTATTTCGGTGATTATCCCGGTGGTTACGGTACTTTTGGATCCCAAGGCGGTGGAAACCAATCAGGTGCTGGCTGCTTTATATCATGGATTGGGAATGTCCAGTGTGAGCAACTTCACCACCATAATGATGCTGGCTCTGATCGGGGCTTTTGTACTGAAGAACCTGTTTTTATTTTTGCAGAATGTGGTACAGCTTCGTTTTGTTTATACGAATCAGTTTGCCACCTCCAGACGGATGATGATTAATTTCATGAAAAGACCCTATGAATACTATCTGAATGCAGACACCTCCGTTATTCAGCGAAATATTACCTCTGACGTAAACAATATGTACGGACTGATCCTCAGTGTACTTCAGTTAATCAGCGAAGGGGTGGTGTTCGTCTGTCTGGTGGGCGTACTGCTGATTTCCGATGCCAAGATGATTCTTACCATTGCGGCGCTTTTAGTGGTGGTACTATGGGTAATCAAGGTGGTATTAAAGCCCATTATGGTCAAAGCCGGACAGGAGAATCAGGACTACTACAGCGGCCTGTACAAATGGATTGAACAGGCGGTAATGGGAATCAAGGAAATTAAGATTGCCAATAAGGAGCAATATTTCA
>JBJELR010000244.1:0-1859 GCA_051879255.1 Lachnospiraceae bacterium
AAGGGAGGTACATATGAGAGAAGTACAGATTCAGATTGAACCATTTGCTTATATTGCGTTGCAAAAGCTGACCATCAGCCAGAGCATTAATCAGCATGGAGAGGCCAAGGTGAGTATACGGATTAAGGATGAATGGAAGGAAGCTTATCTGGGAACATTGATGAAGCCTACCTGGGTAAGGATTATGGGAAAAGGAGAAGAAGAGGGAGAAGGAGCGACGTATACGGTGCTTTTTAACGGACTGGTAACAGATTTTGCTTTTGGGCAAAACGGTTATGAAACTATTCTGGAACTACAGTTAAATAGTGGAACTATTCTGATGGATAGACAGAAGCATTTTCGGGTCTTTCAAAATGAAGAAGCTGACTGCATGAAGCTTTATCAAGGTCTGACCCTGGCCTATCCCAAAGGACAGGTAAAAGCTGCTGAGGAAAAGGAAGAAAAAACAAAAGGAGTCTTGATCCAGTATCAGGAAACGGACTGGCAGTTCTTAAAGCGGCTGGCCAGTCGGACGGGAAGGTATCTTGTACCCATGAACCAGCGGAAGGGCTGTGGTTATACCCTGGGACTTCCCACAGGAAGAGAGAGGGAAATGGAAACCCGGCGGATCAGGCAGCAGCTGAATATGGGGGACTATCTGACCAAACAAGAAAACGGTTTAGCTTCCCTGTCCTCATCGGATATGGTGGAGTTGGTTCTTGATAGTCGGGAAATCTACCAGTTGGGAGATCGATTAAGCTGGCAGGGAAAAGAATATTGTATTTATCGGATAGAGACAGCCTATGATGGGGCAGAGTGCGTACATAGTTATTATCTGAAGACGAAAGCAGCCTTACAGGTAGTGGCTGCTCATCATGAAGGTATTGGAGGTGCTTCTTTTTCCGCCACCATCACTAATGTGCAAAAGGATAAGGTACAGGTGGAAATTGAAGGAGATGAGTGGAAAGCTGCTGACGGAAAGAAATGGTTTCTGTATTCTACTGTGTATTCCTCTCCGGATGGAACGGGCTGGTATTGTATGCCGGAAATCGGAGACAGTGTACGATTATATGTGCCGGAAAGAGAAGAGGACAGCTTTATCTTAAGTGCAGTCCATAAGGAAACGGATGCTTCCCGGCAGAATCCGGATTATAAATCCTTTAAGACCCGATATGGGAAGGAGCTTTTATTCACTCCAGACACTATTCTGTTTACCAACAATCAGGGAATGCTGGTAGAAATGAATGACAGCGAAGGTATCAGCATTATCAGTGATAAGGATGTGGTAATTGAAGCGGCGGACAAACTGACTATAGCCAGTGAAGGGGGCTCTTTGTTGGTGGCAGCAGAGGAGATATTGCAGGTTAAGCAGGGTGGAACATCCATGACTCTCAGTGAGGATATTTCCTTTACAGGCGGTGAGTTCAGGATACAGTAGGAAAGAGAATTATATACTATTGATGTAAAACGAAAGGGATGAGGAGATGAAAGGAGAAGAGTGGAAAGCAGTTTATGTTACACATGATGGTAAGTTAGTCCATAATTTAGGCACAAGAATACAGTTGATAGGCAAAGCGTTAGAGCGAGGATATGATAAGACATCAGGAAAAAGCGGCGGCGAATATCTACAGACAGAATATTTGAAAAATGAAGATGAATATTTGGTAAGTGGAGCCCAGCTTAGGTGCAGCATGGCAACTTCTAAGAAAATGACGATAGAGGGAAGGACTTATGTTCCGGAAAACCCTTCGGAGACAACTTACCTTGAATGCGAAGAAAATCGAATGGAAAGCGGAGAAGGCAAGGTAAACGCCACGACTAAAGATTGCGTTGTATATAAAAACATAAAGCCGTTTCGGTGTAACTGTAGGGTTGGACCA
>JBJELR010000245.1:0-1853 GCA_051879255.1 Lachnospiraceae bacterium
TTACGGCTCATAAGGATCAGACCTATGCCCTTTACAATCTGACTCAGGATCAGCTTGCCCATACCCTTATGCCGGTGGGAGAATATACCAAGGAAGAGATCAGAACCATGGCAAAAAAACTGAATTTGCCTGTAGCACATAAACCGGACAGTCAGGAAATCTGCTTTATTCCTGACAAGGACTATGCCGGCTTCATCGATCGTGAAGCGGGTGAACAGGTGCCGGGACCCGGTAATTTTGTTACGCCGGAGGGAAAGATTTTGGGGCAGCATAAGGGAATCACCCATTATACGGTGGGACAGCGAAAGGGGCTGAATCTGGCAATGGGGCATCCTGTTTTTGTTACCGAGATACGACCGGAAACGGATGAAGTAGTGATTGGAGAAAATGAAGACGTATTTACGGACAGCCTCATCTGCGGGCAGATTAATTATATGGCCATGGAGAAACTGACTGGGTCCCGGCGGGTACTGGCCAAAATCCGTTACAGCCATAAGGGAGAATGGTGCACCCTAAAAAAGCTGGAAGGAGACCGGATAAGCTGCACCTTTGAGCAGCCCGTCCGGGCAGTCACACCGGGACAGGCTGTGGTCTTTTATGAGAATGATTTGGTGCTTGGAGGAGGAACCATCCTCAGGTAGAAGAAGGGAACAGATACTAAGGGCTACAGAGGAAGGAAGTTTGGCTGCCTTTGCTGAAAAATGGTGTAATAGCGAAAACCACAAGCCTTTAAGGCTTCCTCTGCCCGGTCAAAACCGAAGCCGATATTTTCCGGCTTATGGGCATCTGAGCCTACGGTGATGATTTCACCACCCAGCTCTTTGTAGCGTTTTAGAAGGGGAGTGGCAGGATGCAAATCCTTTAAGCCGTATTTCAACCCTCCCGTATTTATCTCAATTCCCTTTCCTTTTTCAATCAGTAACTTCAGGATGGAATCCAGAATGTCCCGGTATTTTTCGTAAGAGTACCGGGTATCCTTATACGGCCCATACCGTACCACATAGTCCAGATGACCATAGACATCGAAGCCATCAAAGGCACGAATATTTTCTAAAATAGAGAGAAAATACTCCTCATAGGCTTCTTCCTCACTGCGGCCTTCATAGAAGGAGGGATAGTAGGGATCCCTTCCATGACAAAGGTGGGAGGAGCCGATGACAAAATCAAAGGAATGGCTTTGTACATAATTCGTTAATTGGCCAGCCAGATGGGGCTGCAGGCCCAGCTCCACACCAATAAGCAGATGAAAATCAGAGGGGCATGCGCTTTGCAGCTTCAGGGCTTTGGAAAAGTAAGCCTTTGTATCCAGGGTGAAATCAAGCTGAACCACAGGATCTATGGGAAAATCCGGATCAAAATGCTCTGTCACACAGTAGTGGGTAAAGCCCAGAGATTGCGCCTGCTTAACCATCTTATCAAGAGGAGTCCGGGAATCTGAAGAAAACGAAGAATGGGTATGAAAATCAGTATGAATTGCCATAAAAAAGTCCTTTCTTTAGTCAGTGAATAAACATGGGGCATATGGTTATATTACCATATAGAAAGGATAAGGGACAAAGGTTTTTCGGCAAAGTTACGAAAATAGGAAAAAAAGCGTGGTATTTAGAATTATTTTAGAATTACATCTTGAATTTTAATAACAAATTATGTAAAATGGTTTTGATGATAAAATTTTGACAAGCTACCGATAGCGAAGCGGCTTCGTCAAAAAATATAAATTCATTTTTAGGAGGAATTAAAATGGCAGTAAAAGTAGCAATTAATGGTTTTGGTCGTATCGGTCGTCTTGCATTCAGACAGATGTTTGATGCTGAGGGATACGAAGTGGTAGCAATTAATGACTTAACAAGCCC
>JBJELR010000246.1:0-1842 GCA_051879255.1 Lachnospiraceae bacterium
AGTATCATTATGGGATTCCAGCATTAGGGAGTAGAGCAAATCTTCCAATAAATATTGCTCTCCTTCCCGGATATTCAACTGTACATCCGGCATGGATGCAGCGTAAGCCGATACCTGTACAGGCTTATTATTGTCCCCTTCCTCCAGTGCCATAATACAAGTCAGAATTTTGGTTGTGCTGGCATTGGCCATAAACTCCTGTCCGTTTTTCTCATATAGGATTCTTCCCGAGGAGGCATCCATTAATACCGCACTTATCGCATGAAGGCTGTTTTCCTCTATCTGTGCTGTTTCTTCGGCAAAAACATAAAATTGGGAACTTAGGATAATCATCAGTAAGCTAAAGGCAGCTATCCTGCCTGGAATTTTAGACATGGCTTCTTTCCTTTTTTGCTCTTGTTCCTAATTTATGCCTGTTTTTCTTTTCTATACCACAGCATTGGTATCTCTACTGACTATAATAGAGCTGATGGTAAAATCCCTTCTTTTTCAACAGCTCGTCATGATTTCCCTGCTCGATAATATTTCCATCCTTCATCACCAGAATCTGATCCGCATCTCTTATGGTTGACAATCTATGTGCCACAATGAAACTGACTCTGCCCTCCATCAGCCGCCCAAAGGCTTCCTGAATCTTCATTTCCGTTCTGGTATCAATGGAAGATGTGGCCTCATCCAAAATCAGCATAGGAGGGAGAAGAAGCATAATTCTGGCAATGCAGATTAACTGCTTCTGTCCCTGAGAGAGACTTCCTCCATCCTCCGCAAGCCAGGTATCATACCCCTTAGGCAGACGCTTGATAAAGCTATGGGCATGAGCTGCCTTAGCCGCTTCTATCACTGCTTCACGACCGGCTTCCTTCTTTCCCATGGCAATATTTTCCAGTACCGTTCCTTCTTTTAACCAGGTATCCTGCAAAACCATGCCAAAATTCATCCGAAGGCTTTTTCGGGTATAATCACGAATATCTACTCCATCTACCCTGATAGTCCCCCGGGTAACATCATAAAACCGCATCAGAAGATTGATCAGGGTGGTTTTTCCACAGCCGGTAGGTCCCACAATGGCAATCTTTTCTCCCGGTCTGACCTTCAGATTCATATTCTCAATCAGGTGTTGTCCGGGTAAATAAGAAAAACTTACCCCCTCAAAATCCACAAACCCTTCTGCTTGCTGAAGAAGCTTTGCCTCCGGCTTGTCCGGAATCTGTTCTTCTTCCTCCAGCAGGTCGAAAATTCTTCCTGCACAGGCAATGGCATTCTGCAGCTCCGTTACCACCCCTGAAATCTCATTAAAGGGCTTGGTATACTGCTTGGCATAGCTTAAAAAGCAGGATAAATCTCCTATGGAAATATTTCCTCTGATGGCCGCAAAGGCTCCACTTAAAGCCACTGCCGCATAGACCAGACTATTGATGAAACGGGTACAGGGATTGGTCAGGGAAGAAAAGAAAATGGCTTTTAGGGAGCAGTTCTCCATTCGTTCATTGATTTCTTCAAAGGAGGCCAATGTCTCCTCCTCCTTTAAAAAAGCCTGAACCACTTTCTGATTCCCAATCATCTCATCCACGAAGGCGGTCTGTTCACCTCTGATTTGGGACTGAATATTAAAGAGGGAAAACGTACTTCCGGCAATAAAATTTGCCACAATTAAGGATAAAGGAGTAAGGCAGACCACCACCAGCGTAATCGCAGGATATAAAGAAAGCATAAACAACAGGGTTCCCAAAATCGTGAGCCCCCCGGTAAAAAGCTGACTAAACCCCAGCAAAAGTCCATCAGCAAACTGATCTGCATCAGCAACTACCCGGCTCACCACATCTCCGTATGGGTGGTTGTCCA
>JBJELR010000247.1:0-1831 GCA_051879255.1 Lachnospiraceae bacterium
GAGGCGGTTTCCACCCTTGACGGGATCGGAGTAGACCAAAGTCTGCTTAATCAGGTTCAGGAAAAATGGAGTACAAGGATGAAGCTGCTTAATGATTATGGGCAGCATATAGAAGCAGGTGGAACTAACAGTGGATTTGCACCGGCGGATACGGATTTAATCGCTGCCGGATACGCCGATGTAAGTGATTTGCTTACGGATATGCAAAATGGCAGTGTAACCGATGGTTTTTCAGGAGAGCTTTTTGCTCTGAACAACCCTGTTGATTTGCAGGCGGTACAGACCCAGCTAAGTCAGATTGTCCAAAATTACGGGGTTTTGACCAATGACGAATTTAATCAAACCATAGATGGCTTGCGGGCAGGACTCAAGCCCTATGAGAATAAGATAAGCGTGTCCAGGGAGGATGGAACGCAGGAGGAGCAGGAAGTGACCGCCCTGCTGACAGAAATGCTGGACAAATTATCCTTAATCACAACGACCAGGATAGAGAAGCTGGATGTGGATAATGTGACAAACCAGATGGAGGATGGGGTTGTACAGCCCCTTGTGGTTCGAACGAAAGAGGTAAAGGAAGATCTGAAAACACAGTATCAGAATGAGAAGCAGGAATATGAAGAGTATGGCAGCCTGTTAAAGGAGTACGATCCGTTAAAATACATAGATCAGGCAGAAATTAATGAGACTAAGGCCCGGATGAATGAAAACGGATATGAACTGTCCTCTGAAATACTGGAGTATGACAGTTCTCAGACAGAATATGTGGGAAACGTACAAAAGGATGCTGTGGAAAAGGTAACCAGTCTGCAGACCTATATTGAAGAAGCCCAAAAGGCCTCAGAGGATACGGTAGAAAAGGGACTTATCCGGGCACAGGAAATAAAGGCGGCAAATGGGGAGGAGAACCGGAGACTGATGTTTGATTTTACCCGGAAATTACCTTATACCAGGCTGGGAAGCCTGGAATACGCGCAGGCCAATGAATTCATGGTTTCTCCGCTAAAGATGATACAACGGGTACAGGATTACACACCCCCGGTATCGGCCGGAGGGCAGATACCCCAAAAAGCAGCTACAGAAGGGCTTGAGGACTTAAAAATGGTACTGATCATCATAGGAGCAGTAAGTGTGCTTTTGGTATCAGGTACTTTTGCCCGGAGGTTTAGAGCAGAAAAGGAATAGCTTTCATGGACAAATCCATGTGGTTATAAATATTAAAAAAGGAGGAAAAACAGATGCTGAGATTGGATTATGAAGCATTAGCAGAGGCATCAATGAAATTACGCGAGCAGGGAGAAATTTTTGCAGACTGCATAGAAACCATGTCAACAGTGGTAGACGGACTTGCGGATATCTGGGAAGCAGAAACCTGTGATAAGTATGTGGAGCAGTATGGCGAAGCAAAACCAACATTGGATGCAGTACGGGAATTAATCGAAGCGATGGCAGAGCAAATGCAGAAAATTTCTGATAATTTTGCGGCAGCAGACAGTGAGATGGCAGGACAGATGTAAGGACTGTTCACTGAGAAAAAGGTGTGATGCCCATAAGGGTGTCACACCCATTTCAAAGGAGAAAAGGCAATGGATACCCAAAACAGTAATGCACAGCTTAAATTTGAAGTAGAGAAGTACAGGGAAGGAGAAATGACCATCACTACCTTCTCAGACCGCTTTAAGCTCTCTGTATTTAATGAAGACTTCCTCCAAAAGGAGCAGAACGATAAAAATGCACAAAAACAGGAACAGAAGCTGGTGTTAAGGAAGGTAATGGATGGGCAGGAAAAGGCTTATCTGAATACCTATTTTGAAGCAGTGATGAAGGCTGAGGT
>JBJELR010000248.1:0-10149 GCA_051879255.1 Lachnospiraceae bacterium
CATTTTTTTGGCTGAAAGAGCCTGCCCCAGTACATTGTTGATTTTATGGGAACCGGTGTGATTCAGATCCTCACGTTTAAAATAGATTTTCGCTCCCCCCAGATCCCTGGTCATTTTCTCTGCATAATAGAGCAGAGATGGTCTGCCTGCATATTCCTTCAATAGAGTATCCAACTCTTGATTAAACCCGACATCCTGCTTAAAAAATGCATAAGCCTTTTCCAGCTTATTGACTTCATTCATCAGGGTTTCCGGAATATACTGTCCCCCATGAGTCCCATATCTTCCTTTACTCATTTTTTCCTCCCTTTTTCTTTCCTTCCACAACATTTTCATTTCCAGGCATAGAACAGGCCCCACCTGCTCTACATTACAATCTCCACCAGACGGCGGATTTTTTCCTCATCCTTTACTCCATCGGTTTCGGCTCCACTGCTGATATCCACGCAGAAGGGCCGTACCTCTTTTATGGCCTTCTCCACGTTGTCTGCCTTTAACCCTCCCGCAAGGAAAAAGGGACGGTCAACTTTTTTTAATAACTGCCAGTCAAAGCCTTTACCACTGCCTCCATATTGCCCCTGGGTATAGGTATCAAAAAGCAGATAGGCGGTAGGATAGGCCAAGGCCTTTTTTACCTCCTGTGGGGAGGAAACCCGGATAGCCTTAATCACTGTTCCTCGTCTGACAGGCTCTGCTTTTCTTATTGCTTTCATCCTGTTTATTCCTGTAATCCTTTCCAGCCTTTGCTGTAAGGTTTCCACATAGTCTATAGTCTCATCTCCATGGAGCTGAACGGCATCAATGACTCTTTCCTCCACCAGGGCGGTAATGGCTTCTATTTTGGCATTGACAAACACCCCTATGGGAAGGATTTCCGGCTTTAACAGACGTCTTAGGCCTGCTGCCTGTTCGGGTGTAACCTGACGGCAGCTTTTGGCAAAGACGAAGCCCACATAGTCCGGTGAGTATCGATTCACAAACTCAATATCCTGAGGCCGTTTCAGACCACATAGCTTCAATTTGGCCATCCCCTCAATTCCTCCAATTGCTTTCTTTTATCCCGGCTTCGCATCAGTGTTTCCCCGATTAGAACAGCGTTTACTCCCTGCTCCTTCAGGGTCTGGACATCAGCAGCAGTACGAATACCGCTTTCGGAAACAAAAAGAATGTCTTCAGGTACCAGCCGCCTTAACCGGATACTGTTATGAATATCCACCTGAAAGGTTCTTAAGTCCCTGTTATTCACTCCAACTACTCTGGCCCCTGCCATAAGAGCCTGCTCCACCTGCCTTTCATCATGGGCCTCCACCAGTGCTGACAATCCCAAACTATGGGCATGAAGAATAAACTCCTTTAGCCTTTCTTTTTCCAACAAAGAACAGATGAGAAGAACGGCACAGGCACCCAGACATTTTGCCTCATCAATCTGATAGGTATCTATGGTAAAATCCTTACGAAGTACAGGAAGGGAAACTCTGTCGGCAATTTCCTGTAAATATTCGTCTTTTCCCAAAAAATACTCCGGTTCGGTAAGCACTGATATGGCACAGGCTCCTGCCTGCTCATACTCTTTGGCAATGGTTAAGTAGGGAAAGTCCCCTGCAATGATTCCCTTTGAAGGTGAGGCCTTTTTCACCTCACAGATGAAGTGAATTCCTTCTCCCAAAATACTTTTTTCAAAGGGAAAGAAAAATTCCCCCTTCTCTGCCCTTTCTTTCTCTGCCAGACTATAGGCCTGTGCTCTAAGAGTTTCAGGGCTGATTTTCTTTTTTCTTTCTTCAATATTTATTCTTCGTTTATCTGCAATTTCCTGTAATATATTCATCCTAATCCCCCATTCCGAAGCGTTTACGCTGAGGAACGCGAGCCGAATTTCAGATTCGGCTCTGCAATCTAATCTCCATGCATAGAACAGTTCTCACCTGTTCTATTGCCTAAATCAATTTTCCTGCTTTCTGACTGGCTGCGGCAAACCTCTCTATTTGCTTTAAGGCCGCCCCGGAGGCAATTGCTTCCTTCGCTTTTTTGATTCCTTCCTCCAGTAAGCAGCCGGTAGCAACATGAAGGGCTGCTCCTGCATTCAGCAAAACAGCATCTGTCCCCGGTCCCCCTTCTCCCTTCAAAATCCTTAATGCCATAGCCGCATTTTCCTCAGGGCTTCCTCCTGCCAGTTCCTCCTTTTTGCAGCGGGTAAATCCATAGTCCTCAGGGAGGATCCTATAGGTTTTAAACTCACCCCCTATAGCCTCACAGACGAAGGTAGGTGCACTGAGGGAGATTTCATCCATCCCATCCTCACCGTATACCACCATAGCCTGCTTTACTCCCAAATTAACCAATACTCTTGCCAAAGGCTCCACCAGCTCTTTGTCATAGACCCCCAAAAGCTGCATACTGGCTCCTGCCGGATTGGATAAGGGGCCCAGACAGTTAAAAAGGGTTCTGACTCCCATTTCTTTTCTTACTCCTCCTACAAAGCGCATGGCAGTATGATATTTTTGTGCAAAAAGAAAACAAAAATTAAACTCCTTCAGCAGCTTTGCACTTTCCTCCGGCTCCAGGTCGATTTTCACCCCTAAAGCCTCCAGACAGTCTGCTGTCCCACATTTACTGGAGGCTGCACGATTTCCATGCTTTGCCACCGGAATTCCCAGAGAAGATACGATAATGGAAGCTATGGTAGAGATATTGATGGTATTGGATCCATCTCCACCTGTGCCTACAATTTCCAGCACCTCAGCATCATTCAAAAACCGTTCACAATGGCTGCGCATTACCCGGGCTGCAGAGGTAATTTCCTCAATGGTTTCTCCCTTCATATTCATGGCAGTAAGAAATGAAGCCTTCTGTGCATCCGTTGTTCTTCCTTCCATAATTTCATTCATAACAGCCGTCATTATTTCGTCTGATAAATTTTCCTTATTTACCGCTTTAGCGATAGCTTGTTTAATCATCATTTAATTTTCTCCTTTTGTTCCATTCTACCCTAGTTCAGTGCCATATTTTACTAACCGCCTAAAAAATTACTGAGGATGTTTCGTCCCTCCGGTGTAAGAATAGACTCAGGATGGAACTGCACTCCATAGACGGGAAGCTCTCTATGTTCCACAGCCATTACCTCTCCCTCAGGGGTTCTTGCAGTTACCCGTAAGGTGGCAGGAAGGGTACTTTCCTCCACTGCAAGGGAATGGTATCTGGCTACCTTTATTTCCTTTTGAAGACCCTGAAACAGCAGACTGTCTGTATTTAAATTTGCTATAGACTGTTTTCCATGCATTAATTCTTTTGCATAAGTAATCTTTGCTCCATAGGCTTCGCAAATCGCCTGATGCCCCAGGCATACCCCCAGAATGGGGATTTTTACTCCCAGTCTTTTTACTACCTGCTCACAGATACCTGCCTCCTGTGGTCTTCCAGGCCCGGGAGAAAGAATGATATGGGTTGGCTTTATTTCTTCTATTTCTTCTACCGTCATTTCATCATTTCGAATTACCCGAATAGCTGAATCCAGTTCTCCCACCAACTGATACAGGTTATAGGAAAAACTATCGTAATTATCGATTAGCAAATTCATTTTTACCCTCCTTTCGGTCTTCCAGAGCCTTAATGACTGCTTTTGCCTTATTGATGCATTCCCGGTATTCCTTTTCGGGAATACTGTCGGCTACAATTCCGGCTCCTGAGCGGATGAATACCTTACCATTTTTCTTGTAGGCTATGCGGATAGCGATACATACATCCATATTCCCCGTAAAATCCAGATAACCGATGGCTCCTCCATAGATTCCCCGTTTATTGTTTTCCAGTTCATCAATAATTTCCATAGCCCTGATTTTGGGTGCTCCCGATAAAGTTCCTGCGGGAAGCACTGCTGCCAGGCAATCCAGAGCAGTTTTATCTTCCCTGATTTCCCCTCTGACGGTGGAGCCGATGTGCATAACATGGGAATAGCGTTGGATGGAAAGGTAGTTTTCCACCTCTACAGTTCCAAACCTGCTGATTTTTCCTAAATCATTCCTTCCCAAATCCACCAGCATATTATGCTCTGCCAGCTCCTTTTCATCGGCTAAAAGTTCCTGCTCTAAAGCCCTGTCTTCTTCCTCATTTCGTCCTCTGGGTCTGGTTCCCGCCAAAGGAAAGGTGTGGAGTACGCCATTTTCCAGCTTAACCAATGTTTCCGGCGAGGCTCCCGCCACCTCCATATCCTGGCCATTAAAATAAAACAGATAAGGAGAAGGATTGGTGGTACGAAGCAGTCGATAGGTGTCCAATAGACTCCCTTTAAATTCCGCCTCCAGGCGATTGGACAGTACCACTTGAAAAATGTCCCCCTCTCGAATATAGTGTTTTGCTTTATTTACCATTTCACAATACTCTTCTTGGGAAAACATACTACGGATTGGAGAGGTAAGCTGCCCTTTTTCTTCCTCCTTGGGCTTTCCTTTCAAAATCAACTCCTGAAGTTCTTCTATCCTGGCCTTAGCCCTATCATATTCCTGTTCCAGATTCTCTGTTTTGATGTTAACGATGATTATGATTTTCTGCCTGAAATTATCATAGGCAATAACCTGATCAAAAAGCATCAAGTCAACATCCTTGAAGCCCTCCTCATCCTTGGCACCAAGTTTAAGTCCCGGCTCGCTGTTCTTTACATAGTCATAAGAAAAATAACCTACCAGGCCTCCGGTAAAGGGAGGGAGACCCTCCACTCTGGGACTTTTATATTCCTCTAAAATCCGGGCGATCGTTTGCTTTGGCCCTATAGCTTCGGAAACGCAAATCTCCTCCTCACTCTCCTGTGTATAAAGGCCTGCCCGTTTCTCCAGGTTTCCTTTCTTTTTACGGAGGGTAACTTTATTGCCCGTTGCAGTTATCTCCAGAATAGGGTCGAAGCCCAAAAAGGTATATCTTCCCCATTGCTTCTGTGCTTCTACACTTTCCAGCAAATAGCAATGTCTGCTTACTCCCTTGAGAATCCTTAATACCTCAATGGGGGTTTTTACATCGGCCAACATTTCCTCACTTAAGGGAAGGATTCTGTATCCCCTGCCCAGTTCTCTTGCCTCGTCTAATGTAATCATCTTTGCCTCCTCTTCTCCCCTCTTCACGAATAAGCAGCTCAAAACCTTCGGTTTCTCGCTTCTTCTCTCTCCTTCACGAATAAGCAGCTTGAAACCTCCGGTTTCTCGCTTCTTCTCTCTCCTTCACGAATAAGCAGCTTGAAACCTCCGGTTTCTCGCTCCTTCTCTCTCCTTCACGAATAAGCAGCTTGAAACCTCCGGTTTCTCGCTCGCGTTGCTCGCCAAATGCTTACCGGTAACGGAAAAAGTAAGCAGAGCTTCCTTTTTCATTACCGGAAGCACTTGGCTCTGCTTATTCGCGCAAAATAAAACCGCCCAAGACAATAGCCAAAGCTATTGTCAAGGACGGTAAAATACAAAAATACCGCGGTGCCACCTTGATTCATGGAAACCACACTCTCAGCAGAATACTAACATATTCCCGGCAACTGACGTATGCCCTCACGTCATGGAATACTCAAAATCTGTTCAGACTTCTTTGACCATGCCCTCAGCGGTCCATTTAATAAATAGCATTCTATCGGTTCTCAGCAATCCCAACTCTCTGTAAGTGCCCTGTTTATTTTTATCTCCGCTTCAACGGTTTAGCCTTATTTAATTTAGGTTCATTATACTCCTGTGTCAGTATATGTCAAGAAAAATTTTTTGCTTCTTTAATCTTATTTTAAATGATTCCCAGTAATACCTTTTCTATCGTATCCACCAATCGATCCTTTTGAAATGGTTTTAGGATATATCCTGCGGGCTTCAGGCCCAAAATGGCAATAATCTCCTTTTTCTCTGCAACACTGGTAAGGAAAACCACTGGAATCTCCTTTAATTCCTCATCTGCCCGTATCTCTTCCAGAGTTCTTTTCCCGTCCCACTGGGGCATTTCATAATCCAGCAAAATCAAATCCGGCAGTTCTTTTTTCGCTTGCTTTAAAGCCATTTCTCCGGAGGTTGCTACCCGGATATCATAATCCTTCTCCAAAATGGATTTCACATTTCGAAGTAAGATTCCGCTGTCATCTACCGCTAGAATCCTTCTTCTGCTCCTCCCGCTAGGCCTGGGTGCCAGATTAGCCTTTTCGGAAATCCTGATTTTGAGTATTTCCTGACACTTTTTTAACAGTTCTGATGAAGTAATGGGTCGCACCAGACAATGAAACCGTTCTCCTTCCATATACTGCTGACAGTGGCTCAATTCCTCAGAGGTTCCCAGCAGTAAAATAGGCAGTTCAGGCTTCTCCCTGTGGTAATAAGCAAAAATATCCTGATCTACCTCATTTCCAAACAGGCAGATTACCACCAGATCCGGTTTGTGAACTTTGGTCATCCCCTCTACCATTTCCACAGAATCTGCACAAATCTCTGTACGAAAACTTCCCGAAAGATGGTTGTTTACACTACTCACCGTTTGATTTAATTCTCCTACTAAAAGTATCCTTTTCATCCTTTCTCCCTCATTCTACTGCTGTAAGCTTTCAATAATTTTTGTTGCCTGTTCTACATCCAGATTGGTAATCTGTACACTTAAACGTTTTATTTCGGCCTGTATCTGCTCAGGATAGGAAAACTGCTCCAGCCGTTCCATTATCTGATCCATTAAATCAATGTCCATTTCTTCAAGCGCATCCTTAAGCTGCTGCAAATCGCTTTGTATCTGCTCCAAATTATCTGCCATTTCCTCTGCCGGTTTCTCACTTCTTCCCCTTCCGGCTGCACCCACAAGGTTTACCAGTCGCTCCTCATAGCTTCTCCATTCCTCCAGAAAAATTCCATGCAAGGTGCCAATTCTCTCTATTTCCCCTTCCCTTGCTGCATTTTCCAGTATTTTTGCCATTCCCCCCAGAGTAACCGCACCAATCAAATTGGCTGAGCTTTTCATGGAGTGTACTTTGATTCTGTACTGCTGCAGCATTTGTGCATTCTTCTTACTTTCCTGATAAAATTCCTCAAGAAGGTCTGCCTCCACCTGGATGGTTTTCACAAAATCCTTTATCGTATTTCGTAATAACTCTTTATCCGTTAGATGCGTAAAAGCATAGGCCCAGTCTATGCCATCAATCATGGGCAGGTCATCATCCTCAGGCACCAAAAGACTACGGTTACTATTGTGTTCCTCTGTTTTGGCAGCTTGTCTTCCTTCTTCCTCCTTTGTATCGAAGCATAAAAGCTCTCTGGGCAGAAGCCTTAAAATCATCTGCTCCAATTTGTCCGGATTAACCGGTTTGGATAAAAAGGCGTCAAAGCCTTCCGCCAGGTACATTTCTTTGGCCCCGGTGATGGCATTGGCTGTCAGTGCAACCACCGGCGCCTGCGCCGACTGATTATCCTCCAATAGCTTTAATCTGTGCAGGGTTTCGATTCCATCCATATCCGGCATCATATGGTCAAGAAAAATAAGATCATAACGATTCTTTCTTACCATCTCCAGACAGGTCTCTCCACTTTCTGCCACGTCCACATTGATTTTCGTGTATTTCAGCAGGTTTACCATTACCTTTAAGTTGGTAAAATTGTCATCCACTACAAGAATTTTGGCTTCCGGTGCAGTAAAGGCTGACATATAGGAGTAGTCGGCAGACTGCTGCCCAAGCCTTTCCTCCAGACTGCCCACAGGAGTAGAGTCTGCAATTTTCTGTTCCAGGCGGAAAAAGAATCTTGAACCTTGTCCATAGGTGCTTTCCACCCTCAGCTTACTTCCCATCAACATAAGAAGCTGGGTAGTAATGCTGAGCCCAAGCCCCGTTCCTTCGATATTTCGATTTCTTTTTTCCTCAATCCGTTCAAATTCCTGAAAGAGCCTTCCAACGTCCTCCTCTTTAATGCCGATTCCCGTATCCTCAACCGAAAAATCCAGAATAGCCCTTCTTCCCTCGACTTTCCCCTCAACGCTTAGGGTTATACTCCCTTTCGGTGTGTATTTCACTGCATTATTCAATAAATTAACCAAAACCTGACGGATCCGCACATCATCTCCCAGCAGCTTGGAAGGAAGCTGTCCATCTACCTTGATTCTAAGCTCCAGTCTCTTGTCCTTTGCCTTCTCCTTAATCATATTGGAAATATCGTGGATTAAGCTGCTAAGATCATACTCTGCCTCAATAACCTCCAACTTCCCCGACTCAATTTTAGAAAAATCCAAAATATCATTGATTAATGCCAATAAGCTCTGCCCCGCATTTTGGATATCCAAAGCATATTCTTTAATCTGTGCATCCGCAGATTCCCGTAAAATCATGGTGTCCATACCTAAAATGGCATTGATTGGTGTTCTGATTTCATGAGACATATGGGCAAGAAACCTGCCCTTGGCTGCATCTGCAGCCAGGGCCTCCTGACGAGCCTCCTCAGCCAGCATATTGGCTGCCTCAAGCTGCTCATTTTTTAACTCTACCGATTCCATTTCCTGCTGCAGAAGCCGGGTATTTTCCTCAATCTTTCTGGAATAGCCGGTAGTGATCTGGTGCATATGCTGATACAACATAATTATGCTGAAGCAGGCCGTTCCCAAACGGCTGAATTTTCCCATATCTCCTATGGCCGTCATATACATTCTGGCAATATCTGCCGTTCCCCCAAGCCCCATGAAAAGAAGGGCCAGCATTCCTACTTTGATGCTCCTGTCCCGATTGACCTTTAATGTGTCCCAGTAGCATTTTGCCACCACAAGAAAGGTAAGGGCAATCAGCGCATGGGAAAAGAAAGACATCTGTAGAAAATCCACCAGGTTAAGTAGCTGTAAGGGAAGCTGAAGGCCAATATTCAGGCTGGTCAGCGTAAGCAATAGCCTCCAACGTTTGTGATACTCCCCAAGAATTCCATTACTATAATAAAGAGTCATGAAAAAGGGGACTAACATCAGACAAAGAAAGACCAAAACAGAATACAGTGTCTGGTTACCATAAAAAATACTCATGGTTTTGGTTTCAATAAAATAATAAATCGCCGCTACAATGCAATAAGCACTCAAATACTGCATTCCGTCGGTATCCTGGTGGGACAGCCTCTGAATCATAAAAAGAATAAAGAAAATAATTCCACAGATGATGACTGCCACATTACATATGATTTTAAAAATATTTTTTTGTAAAAGCTGTAAAATTAATACATCCCGGTTGCCAATGGCGATTGTACTGATTTTTGCTCCATAATCGTCATAAGGCGAAACCATCCGGATTTCCACATGGCCTTCCTTAAGATTATACGGTATATCTACAAAATTGACGATACTTCCCGGCGTATGCCCAAAGGCTCTGTCATCCTCCATTCCGAACTCATAAACGACCTCTCCATCCATGCGAATCCTCAAGGTTTTGTCAGCCGATAAAAAAGCCAGGGTCTTTCCAAAGTATTCCTGTGGAAGTGTGTTCTCCATTACCAGCGTTTCTCCAGCCATACTTTCTCCCAGATAAGGCAGCTTTTCAAGGATAATACGTTCCCCATCCCCTCTTGTCAATGTCCAGCCCTCGTTAAATGCATAAACCTCTCCTTTGGAAAGGGTCATATCATCTACATCAAAGCCCAGGCCGACAAAAAGCAGAAGAAGCAGGTCAAAAGCCAGAGTAAAAAACACAATTTTTTTAAAATATTTCATCTTTATCTCCCTCTTGGTGCGCTCCCCTACAGAATATACCAGTTATTCTTACTTCGGTTTTTTGCCACATACAATGCCTTGTCCGCATTGCTGTAAAGATGCTCAAAATTCCGATCCGTTTCTTCCAGAATCCGGGCTATTCCATAGGAAATGTCGGTAATACCTTCGTATTTCTCACCAGCCGTCCTCCCTGCAAACTCTGCTGATATTTTATTTACTAGTTCTTCCAATTCTTTAACATCAATAGCCTCCTGGTAAAAGAGGCAGAACTCATCACCGCCAATTCTGCAGGGGATTCCCCCCTTTACTTCCCTAAGAACCTCTCCCAGCTTCCTTAAGACCTCGTCTCCGACCTGATGACCAAAACGGTCATTGACCTGCTTGAAATGGTTCAAATCCATCATTAACAGGCTTCCCCCTTTACCCTCCTGCATATATTCTTCCAACCTCCGAATAAAATAGCTTCTGTTATAAATACCGGTAAGA
>JBJELR010000249.1:0-10138 GCA_051879255.1 Lachnospiraceae bacterium
CTGTCTTTTCTTTCTCTAAGCCTTCAGATATCTTCCTCCAGCACCAGCCCCTCAATCATGTATAACAGTTCCTGGTCTACCCGGCTTTCACTCAAGCCCATGGTTCTGGCACAAATTTTCATTCCTTCAATGGTATACATCATATTCGTGGCAGCCGCCTTACAATCCTGTTCATAAAACTCACCTCTCAACACGCCTTCTTCCAGAATTTTGGTCAATACCACTACCGCAGTGTCAAACTGGCTGCGGATAAAATTATCACTTTTTTTCTCCGGCTTATTGGCAAAGAAGTATTCATAAGTAGCTACCGCTATATCGTCTTTTTTTCTTAAAATTTCTTTCTTTTGTTCCTTTAAAAACAGCATCAGCAAATCTGCCATGGGGGATTCGTTGGTAATTCCCTCGAAAAGCTCCCCCTCCTCGCCTTCAAGCTGCATCGAAAGGATAGCCCGAAAAATCTCCTCTGTACTTCCAAAATATAAATACAGACCCCCTCTGCTAATCTCGCAGATGTCCACAATATCCTTCATCGTAACTGCCTTGAAGCCTTTTTTTGCAAAGACGGTTCTGGCCTGCTTCAGTATATATATCCGTTTCTGCTCCGATTTTTCTCCCATTCCTTTACTCTCCAATCAGTCACCCATTCTGTTTTCCGGCAAAGCAGTCTCTTTCCCAGAACGTTAAAATTTCCTTTATTTTTTTCAGCAGAGCCAGATAGATGCCGTTTTGTACTCCTTCACTCCACAGCAATGCTTTGGTTCTTCCCCCTAAAATATAGTGTGACAGAATACCGCCTAACTGATCCATATCGCGAATAGTGGCCTTCTCTATCAGACGAAGCTCGTCCCGGCAGGTTTTTAATCGATTTCTGGAATAAACATAGACATGATTGCGATCCATGAAGCAGGTGTCTCCAGCCGCTTTCACAAATTGAAGCAGGGTAGAATCATAGACAGGAAAAGCAACAGAATGTTGAGCAATACCCTCCTCCTTAAAGATATTACAGGTGGAACAGCCGGACTTACTTTCCAGCCAGGGAAGATAACGAAACAGCTTTTCGGCATCCTGCCTGAAATAGTCGATAATTTCCTCGTTGCTTAACTGATCCGTTTTCATCTTTTCCTCCATTTTCCTGTTATTCTCCCCTTCTAATGCCAGACTGATAAATTCTTTGAAGGGTTATATACTATTTTAAAACTATCATAAAAAAAAGAAAAAGTACAGACTGGAGCCATAAAATTTTAAAAAATGTTATGCCATACCGACAAAATGTGATATGATGAAGACGCAATATGCGATTGTAAAAAAATGAGAGGAGGTTTTCCCTTTGCATAAGTACATAAAAGACCAAACCATAATCCAGGCTGGTGCCCCCTTCCAGTCCTTTTACGTTATTGCAGAAGGCAGTGTTGCCGCGGTCTATGATTCTTCCTCAGCCCCTAAATCCTTTATTCTCAAAAAGGGTGACGTTATCGGTATTTTTGAGTTTGGATTCAAGGAGTATTCCTTCACCTACACTACCCTTGAGGATACTCAGGTGATTCCTTATTCCTTAAAGGATTTAACCCAACTTCCGTCCATTTTAGAAGGACAGAAGGATTTGTGCCAGTTTTTGGTAATGTCCATGGTACAGAATGTCTCCAAGGTTCTTGTCTACTATCGTCAGCTATTCGATCAGCAGGAGAAATTGTATCAGTATATTTTTACTGCCTCAGAAAACTATCAGAAATTGTGCCAGCTATACAAGCTGCCTTTAAAGAATCTTTCCGGTAAGGATAAGCTGCAGCCCTTTTCCTTCCAGCAGGAGGCTCCCGATTTCTGGTTGGAAAACTATTATCAGGCTTTGAAGGCTCCTGCTTTGGGGAGAAATCCTCTGCTGTCTGATTCTGCCATCGTTATGGGGCTTTTAGTTCGCTGTTCACAGGATATTCATACCATTATGTATGCCTGTCAGGATATTCAGTCCTATCTGGATGATATTTCCCACCTTCTGCTGAATGATAATTATCTGGATTTATTTGACCTTTACACTGACCTTGTTTTCAGAGCCAAAAGTGCCAATAAAGAAACCCCTATTCTGGAGGATAGGGTAAAGAAAATGCTGGCCATTCTTCAAAGTCATCCTGCCATTGATAAAGACCTGGCTTCCATGCGTGTCCAGGAGTATGAGAAAAATCTGAAGAGAGATCACTCCTACGAAATGCCGTCAGAAGAATCCTTAAGCCAGATTCAGGAGAAACTGACCCATTCTCTGGATATTATTTTGGAATATGCAGATTCTACTCATGCAGCCTGCAATGAATTCAGAAAGTTTATCGAGCAGTACAAGGAGCTTCCGGATAAGAACTCCCTGGACCGGGATGCAGAATATATCCGCAAGCAGTTAACCCGTCTCTTTAACATTATTTATACGGAGGCCTTTCAGATTGCCCTTCATGATCCTACTCCTCCTTTGGTGGTAATGATGTTTTTGAATTTTGGATACGTGGATATGGAATTGGCCGGAATTAACAATGCTGCTTATCTGTATTCCATTGCCAAAAACTATCAGGGAGATCCGGAACATGGAATCTATACCCTATATGAATGGATTAGTGCTATTTTCCGGGGAGAAAAACAGCCCAGCCGAAATGAGCTTTCTCAGGATTATATTGCCTATGTCCATACCCTCAGGGCACAAAACAAGATTGATGCCCAAACGGCTCAGTCCATGCAGGATGATACTCTGGGGAAGGTGATGTATGAATTAGAGAATATGTTCCCTGTAGTCAATAAGGTTACGCATGGACATTACAAGACCTTCTGCCCCATTTTTGTGGAAGGAAATGTGGTGAAGCATCTGGAAACCGCTTTGCTGACTCCCTATAAGCTGAATGAGGCTTTGGAAAAAATTCTGGCTGTAGACTTCTCCGCCTTTTACCGTTCCTTCCTCTTTACGGATGAGAAGGTGGGATTAAAGGAAACCATAGACCTCGACGTACACCCGGATTTTATTCTTATGCCTAATGTGGGCTTTTCCGGTATATGCTGGCAGGAAATTGAAGGTATGCAGCGTTCTACACCGGGTCGTATGATGATTTCTGCCTTCCATATGGAAAATCTGGAAAAAACTCTGGTACAGATGATTGGCGATTTCCGTTGGGAGCTTTGCCGACGTGTACAGGGTATGCGCTGGAACGATGTTACGGAGCACTCCCTTACCAGCGATTATTACGATTACCTTATGTTTTATCAAAAAAACAGGGATTTATCCCAGGATGCCAGAGAAAAGATTAAGCAGGCTCTGGCAAGGGCAAGGAACAGCTATAAAAATATGTTTATTATGGATTATAGCAACTGGGTACTGTCAGAATCCAAGGGTACGGTAAAGCTGAACAAGATTTCCCGACAGATTTTTTCCACCTACTGTCCCTTTACCGCTAATATCTGCGAAAATCTGATGACTAACGGTGCTTTCAGTGAGCCCCTGCAGCAATATACACTGAAGAAAAAACAGCATTTGTTCCATTTAAATAAAATCGTACAAAAGTATACTGCTCAGGGTAAAGTGATCCCTGAGGCTATTGAAACCCAAATCCGCTTAACGGACAAATAAAAATATGAATTATTTTGCCTTGTTTTTAAAAAGAACTCTGCGCTATTGTTTAAAGCCCCTGTCCTTCCTCCCGGCACTGGTGATGATGTATGTGATTTACTCTCTTTCCGCACAGACCGGAGAAGCCTCAGGGACTTTAAGCTATGAAACCAGCAAGCTTTTGGTTTTGGCCTATAATAAAGCTCTGGGCCGGGGATATTCTAATGAATTTTTGAATATGCTAATTGTACAGATTCATCCTCTGGTGCGTAAGCTGGCCCATGTGGGAGTCTACTTTGCCTTGGCCATCACCGTAGCACTTCCCCTCTATGTTTATCGGATCAGAGGATTTTTCCTCTTCCTCATCGGAGGTGTTTTTTGTGTACTCTTTGCCCTCCTGGATGAATATCATCAATCCTTTGTGGCCGGACGGGGTCCGTCTTTACGGGATGTGGGCATTGACAGTATTGGTATTTTTTTCGGTCTTATTATCGCTGAGTTAATTTGTTTTATCGGTAGAAAGACCTTGTTTAAGCCTCTCTCTTTAGAGGAATACCGAAAAAAGAAGAGGGCTTATCAAAAAAAATTACAGGAGGAATCCCTTTGTGATCGAGAATAAATGCAGCGGGGAACGTGCTATCCTTGTTGGTGTTAATCTGAATAATGATCCCACCTTTGACCATTCCATGAAGGAATTGAAAGAATTAGCCCGGGCCTGTCATTTAGAAGTGGTCTGCATACACAGTCAGAATCTTTCCACTCCCAATACGGCACTCTATATCGGAAGCGGTAAGCTTATGGAGGTAAAAGAAGACTTAGGCCTTTATGAGGCAAATACAGTGATTTTTGATAATGCCCTTTCTCCTGTACAGGTACGAAACTTAAGCCGCCAGTTGGATGCCCTTATTTTGGACAGAACCTCCCTGATTCTGCGGATTTTCGAGGAAAGAGCGCGTACCGGAGAGGCCAAAATGCAGGTTGAGCTGGCCAAATATCAATATATGCTGCCCAGACTGGTAGGCTTACGCGATAACTTAAGCCGCCAGGGAGGCGCCAGCGGTGCCTTAAGCAGTAAAGGTGCAGGAGAAAAGAAGCTGGAGCTGGACAGGCGGCGGATTGAAAAGCAGATCAGTGAATTAAAGCATCAGCTTTCCCAGTTGGAACTAAACAGGGCTACCATGCGAAAAAAACGTAATCTTTCTTCTCTCTCTCAGGTTGCCCTTGTAGGCTATACCAATGCGGGGAAATCCACTATCCTCAACCAGATGGTTTCCCGTTTTTCTCAGGATGAATCCAAGCTGGTATTGGAAAAGGATATGCTTTTTGCCACTCTGGAAACCAAGGTTCGTCAGATTGCTCCTCCCGGAAGAAAGCCTTTCCTGCTTTCTGATACTGTTGGCTTTATTGATAAACTGCCCCATCAGCTAATTAAGGCCTTTCGTTCCACTTTGCAGGCGGTAAAGGAAGCAGATCTGCTTCTCCATGTAATCGATTACAGTGACTCGGATATGGCTGAACACCTGAGAGTAACACAGGAAACTCTGCAGGAGTTATCTGCTGCCCACATTCCCACTCTTTACGTTTATAATAAGGTGGACAAGGCTGAATCTTCCGTTTCCTGCCACCAGACGGGTAACCGGTTATATCTTAGTGCTAAAAGCGAAGAAGGCATTACTACTTTACTGGATGCCATTGAGGAAGCCCTGAGTGCAGCGGATAAAGAGGTTACTCTCTTGATTCCTTTTTCTCAGGGGCATATTGTATCACTGCTTACCAAAGAGGCTCAAATCCTCTCTACTGAATACACCTTGGAGGGAACCCTGCTTAAGGTAAAAGGGCCGGCCTCCGCCATTGACCGCCACCTTTGCTATCAGGTTAAATAATAGTAAAAACCCCGGCCCTTAGGCCGGGATTTCTTTATGGATTTTACTTCCTTCCACAGCATTTCTTATACTTCTTGCCGCTTCCACAAGGACAAGGATCATTAGGATATACCCGTTCTCCTTTTACCACTGTGGTTGAGGATTTCTGCTCCTTATACAAAGCCTTTCTGGTTTCCTCATCAAAGATATCTTCCCACTCCTTAAGCTCATAGAGCCAGTCGGCACCTGCTGCCACCATATTTTTATAAAGAAGTGCCTTATCAAAGCCCAGATTAACTACCGTATCTTCTTCCATTTCCTCAATGGGATTAGCCTCCTTCAGACTATCATTAATCCCATCCAGAAAACCTGTCATAGTCATCACACTTACTTCATATTTATCTGCCAGTTCTTTTACCGTACCGGAAACCACCTCATCAGGAGTTTTCAAAAGCTGCTCATAAATTTCTTTTTCCGCCTCAAAATAAGTACTCCAGAATCTCTGTAGATCTCCCTTATTCGCATTCTCGGAATAGGCTGTGTCTCTCCATGTTTTTAATAATGCCATTGTTTCCTCCATTCTTACCTTATTCTGCCAGGCTCCCCTTTTTAGCAGGATAATCCTTTGCCTTACAAAGTAATGTCTTTTTCCTCAAACAGTATAGCTTAAAAGCCACTTAAAGTCCAGTCCTACCCGATCATTAATTTCCCGGTATAATCCAATCCCGGTTAATGTAAATTATGCCAGTCTGCCGATGAATTCCTGGACCCGCTGATTGGGAGAGTCAAAAAGTTCATGGGGAGTCCCTTCCTCCACAATTACACCGCCCTCCATAAAAATAATCCGGTCTGAAACCTCTTTGGCAAACTTCATTTCATGGGTAACAATAATCATGGTCATATGCTGTCTGGCCAATTCCCTGATTACCTTAAGCACTTCCCCCGTAAGCTCCGGATCCAAGGCGGAGGTAGGCTCGTCAAAAAATAATACCTGCGGTTTAAGTGCCAATGCCCTGGCGATAGATACCCGCTGCTGCTGCCCTCCTGAAAGCTGATAGGGATAGGCCTCTGCCTTATCCTCCAGTCCTAACTGGCAAAGCAGTGTCATGGCTCTTTCCCTGGCTTCCTTTTTGGGTACCTTATCTACACAGACAGGAGCATCCATTACATTCCTCAATACGGTATAGTGAGGAAAGAGATTAAAATTTTGAAAGACCAGACCAAAGGTACGGCTAATCCGTTTAGCTTCCGCTGCCGGAGCCATCACCATTTTTCCCTTCTCCTCCCAAGCCACCTTTTCTCCTGCATAGCTTAATGCTCCCCCATCCATTTCCTCTAAAAGAGTGGCACAACGCAGCAGGGTAGATTTACCGGAGCCGGAGGGTCCAATAATGGACAGCACCTCCCCCTTCTTTACTGTCAGCGAAATATCTGCCAGCACTTCCAGCTCTCCAAATTGCTTTTTCATATGGTTTATTTCCACTAAATTCATCCTTACCTCTTTTCCCACTTCCTATCGGAAATATTTGAATTTCTTTTCGATATATTCCATCACAAAAGCAACAATATAATTAAAGATAAAGTAGAACACTCCCGCAATCATCAATGGCATTATGGTAGTTTCCTTGGCACTGATCTGTTTGGCAATGGTAAACATTTCAGCCATGGCAATCACCGACGCCAGAGAGGTATCCTTAACCAGGGTAATCGTTTCGTTGGTTACCGGAGGAAGAATCCGCTTAACCACCTGGGGAAAAATAATCTTGAAAAAGGTCTGCACTTTGTTATAGCCTAATATCTTTGCCGCCTCATATTGACCTACCGGAATGGATTCAATTCCCGATCGGTAGATTTCTGCAAAATATGCTGCGTAATTGATGGAAAAGGCAATGATGACCGCAACGAAACGATAGCCTGGAGAAATCTTCATTTCAAACACATAAAAGGGGCCAAAATAAACCACCAGAAGCTGAAGCATCAGTGGTGTTCCCCGCATAATGGCAATATAAATTTTTACCAGACTTTTGACCAGCAGATTTTTCGACATTCTTCCAAAGGAAACAAGCAGTCCCAGAGGAAGGGAAAACAGCAGGGTAAAAAAGAAAATTTCTACAGAAATCAGCATACCCTTTCCCAACAAAGTAAGTATGGTAGACATTGGCATAATAAAAGCCCATCCTTTCATAAAAAAAGCTGTCCAAAGCAAGACTTCCTTCTTTACGGCGAAGAATCCTTCCTGCTTCGGACAGCCTCAGATTTAACCTATTCCAGGCATACCAGACCGGACATTCCGTAATCTGAATACTTATCCACGATTTCAGCAAAGGTTCCATCTTCTACCATTTCCATGAGGGTACCCTCTACTGCATCCTTAAGTGTTTCATTTCCCAGAAGAAAACCGATACCATACTGCTCACTAGCCAGCTCATCTTCCAATATCATATAACCCTCACCGCGGGAAGCAATCTGGTAGCTTGCCACACCGATATCTACTGCTAAAGCATCAATGGCACCCGCCTCCAGGTCCATAAAGGCTGTATTATAGTCTGCATACTGCTCCATACTGGAAAAGGTAGCTGCCAAATCAGAACCGGGAGCCTCCTCCAAAGCAGCAAGGGCAGAGGAATCCTGCTGTACACCTACAATCTTACCGGCAAGTCCTGCCTGATCCTGAATGCCGGAATCCTCCCGCACCACAATCACCTGCTTATTATTTACATAGGGTACAGACCAAGTATAGGCATCCTCTCTTCCATTTATGGTAAATCCGTTCCAGATACAATCAATGGTACCGGAGGATAACTCCATATCCTTAGCTGCCCAGTCAATAGGCTGCTTAATTAATTCCCAACCATTTCTGTTGCAGACCTCCTGGGCCAAATCCAAATCGAAGCCTACATAATCTCCATTGTCATCCATGTAACCATAGGGAGGAAAGCCTGCATCAAAACCCACCGTCAAGGTAGTTCTCTCCTCTTTGGTTTCTTCCATTGCAGCTTCCTTACTCTGACCGGCTGTTTCCTGTCCATCTTCTGTCTGTACGGTGGCTTTCTTTGCCTCTGTTTCTGCACTGCCATTACCACAGCCGGCTAACACAACCATCATTGCTGCCATAATGGCGCATACAAATTTCTTTTTCATAATCTCCTCCTTGTCACTACTGCCTTGCAGTAAAACGATTTCTTTATGTATTCTTTGTTCCTTTAGCAATTTACTATGCTAAATTAATCCGGCTCTATCTTATCAAAACTCTTTTGTCTTGTCAACCCTTGCCAAGCCGTTCAAAGCGATTTACCAAGTCAAGAATTTCTTCTCTGTATTGGGGATAGGCTTCCACCGTTTTTTTAATTTCCTGCTGCGCCTCTGTAGCCAATCTCTTGTTGTATTCCATTTGTACACGCAGCTTCTGGCGTCGTTCAATAAGACCATGCCGAATTTCCACCATCTCCTTTTTTTCCAAAAGAGCTTCCGGCTGGTGGAGCCAAATTTCCGGATCATGGAGCTGATAATGCTTTAATACCTTAAGCAGCTCCTTTCTGTAATGATCCAGCTCTCCTCTGTTCTTTCGGTCTTTAATCCGTTCTTCTTTTTCCTTCTGGTATTTTTCCCAGATGGTTAACAGCTCCTTTGCACTGCTTACCTTATATTTCATATAGTAATAATCCAAAAGATTGGCATTATTCACATAGCGAATGCTTACCGTATTTTTTAACAGAATAATTTTATTTATGCCCTTCTCGGTTCTCGTCAATTGGGTAGAAAAATCCAGATATTTTACGTATAAGATGGTGAGAGCGACGGCGCCTGCGCCAAGGGTGAGAAGGTAACCGATTCTGGTATCCATTTCAAAGCCAAACTGAAGAATTGCCAGCATGATCAGACAGGCAAATGCAGCGATCAGGCAAATAAATACCATCCCCTTTGCATTGGCAATATCCCGCTGCAGTTCCTGTCTGCGGTATTGATAAGCATGCTTTTCTCCCTCCAGCCTGCCCATATCCGCCTTGACCAGCTCCCGATATTCTTCTGCCTCTTTCATATCCTGGTATGGCCCCGGCATCTCCTCCTCAAGGTTTTCCATCAGTCGAAACTGTCGTTCACTGAGCCGGTTCTTTTTTTCCTGATACTCCTTTCTGGCACCCTCACAGACCGCAATTTTTCTGGCATTTTCCTGCACACATTCCATTTCCGATTGCGGAAGGGCTTCGATTTCCTCCATATCTTTTAAATAGGCTGTAACCATATGGTATTCTTCGGATAAGCGGTCTAACTGGCCAGAGGAAGTGCTCATCTGCTCCACACAGCTTCTGATAAACTTCTGCCGTTCATATTCATCACTCATTTTCAGCATATCCCTGTCTTTCATCAGGGTTTCCCAGTCCCAGTTTTCTATCGACGAGCTATCCCATTCCAGTTCCAGATCCTCTTCTTCAATTCCCCGCTGAAAATATTCAATAATGCGGTTTACCCACTTCATTAACCCTTTTCCTCCATTTCCCGGTAGGCAGCCTTTAAATATTCAACTCTCTCCCGCAGCTTTTGCTGATAAACTAAAGCATCTGTCTCTTTTTGGCTGCGAAGACTTTCCAATAACCCGGCTCTGGGATTGTCCTTCCAATTCTTCTTAAGCTCCTTAAGACTTTCCTCCAGCAAAAGGCAATCCTCATAGACCTCCTCATGCTCTTTGATAAACTCCATATAT
>JBJELR010000250.1:0-10112 GCA_051879255.1 Lachnospiraceae bacterium
ATATGCAAAACAATGGAACGGCTTATAATCGTGGGCAGCAGGGATTCCGCATTGGTGGTAAGCAGAATAATGATTCCATATGCCGGTGGCTCCTCAAGCGTTTTTAATAACGCATTCTGCGCCTGAGGTGTCATTTTTTCTGCCTCATTGATCAGATAAATTTTCCGGGGACCGTAATAGGGTTTAATTTCCATATCGTTATTAACCTGTGTACGGATATCCTCTACACCAATGGAATTAGGCTTCTCATGAGTAACCCAGATAATGTCCGGATGATTTTTGCTTTCTGCCTGTTTACAGGAGCGACATTTTCCACAGGGCTCATCCTGTCCCTTCTCGCATTGTAAAGCTGCGGCAAATATTCTGGCAATAAACTCTTTTCCTGCTCCCAGCTCCCCATGGATAATATAGGCATGAGATACCTTGTCCATGATAATGGCATTCTTAAGATGCTCCTTAATCTGCTCCTGTCCGATGATATCCGCAAATCCTGCCATGTTCCCCCTCCATTTCTCTTACGTGAAAATATCCAAAAGTAGTCCTCTGATTTCCCCTATTTTCCTTAAAATTTCCAGATTATCCTTCTCATCCTTAACCAGCTCCTGAGCCAGTTCATCCAGAGTCTGATCCACCAGGCGAATAATACCATATACCCGGTGTCTGCCTCGTCTGTCCAAAAAGTTTTCCCGGGAAAACTCATGAGAGCGATTGACAATCTCATTCATAAACTCCTTAATTAATCCCCGGTATTTGCGCATATCCCGGATATCCCGCTTTTTGGCCAGTTTATCCCCCTGCATGGTGATTTCTTCCATTAGTAGGTTTAATCTGGCCTGCAGCTCAGCTTCCCCAATATGGCTGGCAAGAGTAAACTTAAAGCTCCCATCCGACTGAGTAACTTTCGCAGACTGTTCCACTGCAGGAAGCTGACTGGAACTGTTCACTTTAATATCCATTTACTCTCACCTCCTTTTCATTTAGGCCACCGCCCGGCAGCCTATTGTCTGTCCCCTTATTTACACCTCGATAACACGAATCATATTGGTTTTTCCGGAAATTCCCAGTGGTACCCCGGCAGTCAAAATAACCGTATCTCCCTCTTTAATCAATCCTGCCTTTAAAGAAGCCCATATTGCCTCCTTAAAGAGATCATCTGTATTATCCTTCTTTTCAATGAGAAGGGGGGTTACCCCCCATAGTAAGCTGCTTTGACGGCACACTCTGGGATTTACACTACAGGCAATGATAGGGCATTCCGGTTTAAATCGGGATACCATGTTTGCGGTAAAACCGGACATGGTGACGGTAATAATTGCTGACGCTTTAAGGTCTGCCGCCGTAGTACAGGTGGCATGAGAAATCGCTGTGGTAATATCCGTATCTCCCTCATTCCAGAGCTTTTTCATTCTTTCATTATAGTGAATATCCTTTTCTGTTCTTTCGGCAATTTTTGCCATGGTCTTTAGGGCTTCCACCGGGTATTTTCCGCTGGCAGTTTCTCCCGACAGCATAATAGCCGTAGTACCATCATAAATGGCATTGGCAACGTCTGTGGTTTCTGCCCGGGTAGGTCTGGGGTTTTTGGTCATGGATTCCAGCATCTGGGTGGCCGTTATAACATGTTTACCCATTGCCACCGCTTTTTTTATCATCATTTTCTGAATGACCGGAACCTCCTCCATGGGCACTTCCACACCCATATCTCCACGCGCTACCATAATACCATCAGCCGCCTCAAGGATTTCGTCCAGATTCTCTATTCCCTGCATATTTTCAATTTTAGCAATAACCTTAATGGGACTCTTCTTTTCTTCCAGTATTTTTTTTACTTCCAGAATATCGTCTTTGCAGCGGACAAAGGAAGCAGCGATGAAGTCAAAGCCTACCTCTGCTCCAAAGATAATATCCCTTCTGTCCTGCTCACTGATAAAGGGCATGGACAGGTTAGCTCCCGGCAGATTTACTCCCTTCTTATCAGAAATAGGTCCTCCATTAATTACCCGGCAGATTAGATCCGTATCCGTAATTTCCTCCACCCGCAACTCAATCAGTCCATCATCCAGCAGCACACAGCCGCCTTTTTTTACATCATTCACAATATTCTTATAGGTAACGGAAACCATTTTATTGCTTCCTTCAACCTCTTTTGTCGTTAGGGTAAATTGTTGACCTGCCTCCAACTGCGTTTTTCCTTCTGCAAAGGTACAAAGGCGGATTTCAGGCCCTTTAGTATCCAACAGTGTGGCTACGGGAATTCCCAGCTCCTCGCTGATTGTTACCACATTAATTAGCTTTGCCTTCTGCTCCTCATAAGAGCCATGGGAAAAATTACAGCGGCATACATTCATACCTGCCAGAATCATTTCCCTGATTTTTTCCGGGCTCTGGGATGCCGGTCCAATGGTGCAAATAATTTTTGTTTTTCTCATTGTTTCTCCTCTTTATTTTCTATATTAAGATTTCCTTTCAGGGCATTATCCTACTTAAATGAAAGCTGTCATGGATAATTTATTCTCTCTTTATTACGGGAATTTTATCTCCCTTAAGTCCCTGTAAAGGCAAATCCTGTTTGCTGTATGTTAAAAGTGTAGCCACTAAATCCCGGCTTATAACCTCTCCCGGCACAATAAGTGGGATTCCCGGAGGGTACAGATTGATATAAGCCGCACATTCCCGCCCCCCAGCCTGATGAAGCAAAACCCATTCTTCTTCCCTTTTCATGGCTTCTCCTATAGGTTCTGCTGCTTCTAAAACAAAAGGCTCTCCTTTTTCCTTCTCTTGGTCTGTGGCTGCAAATTCAAGGCTTTTGTCTATTGCAAATAAAGCCTTCTCTAATCTCTCCAGACCTTCCTTTACATCCATACAGGTAAGAATGGCCAGCACATAAGCGGGAGTCACCATCTCCATCTGCAAATGATATCTGTCCAATAATTCATGATATAACTCTATTCCTGTATAGGGCTTTCCCTCCTTTATGGCTGCCTTTGGCATAAGAATCAGCTTCAGCGGATCCTTTCGGGCTTGCTTTTCTCCCCTGGGGAAAAGCAGCTCCTGATTTCCTTTCCTGCCACACCAAACCCGGATATGTTTTAATTCCTTTGCTTTCTCATAGAAGCTGTCGCTCCAGTCTAAAATTCCTTTCCAAAGTGTTTGACCTTCTTTTTCCACTAACTCCAGGCAGAAATCAATTCCTCCCATAAGTAAATAAGAGGGGCTGCTGCTTTGAAAAATAGAAAGGTACCTCTTAACCGCCCTTAATTGTACCAAATTTCCCTGAAAATGTAAAAGAGCAGTTTGGGTAAAGGCGGGCATGGTTTTATGGAGGCTCTGAATCACCAGGTCAGCCCCCTGATTAATGGCACTTTCCGGCAGCTCACCAAAAAAGGGAAAATGTGCTCCATGGGCTTCATCTACAATTAAAGGAATCCCTGCAGCATGAGCCAGCTTCGCAATAGGCTCTATAGGGCTGATAAAGCCCTCATAGGTAGGCGAAGTCACCAGGATAGCCCCTGCATCAGGGTTGTCCCCTATTGCCCTTTCCACTTCCTCTATGGATAAGCCTTCTGCCAGTTCCCACCCGGAAAGCCTTGCCGGATAAAGATAAACTGTTTCCAGATTCAGAAGGGCAATAGCATTATAGACAGATTTGTGGGAATTTCTGGAAACAATTATCTTCCCGCCATAGGGCACACAGGCATGAATGGCCGTCAGAATTCCTGCTGTACTGCCATTTACCAAAAAAAAGGTTTCCTTCGTTCCATAAAGCCTCTTTGCCCGATTCATGGCCTCAAGAATCAAGCCTTGAGGCTCATGAAGATTATCAAACCCATCAATTTCCGTAATGTCCATTCCATAAGCCCGGCTTAACAGGTGGTTCGCCATATTCCGTTTATGTCCGGGCATATGAAAGGGATAAATATCCGATGTGCGTAATTCTTCAAGGGCTTCGAAAATGTACTTTTCCTTACTGCTCATGCTTCCTGTTCTTCCTTATTCGCTATGGAACTGTTTCACAAAGGTATTCTACTATAAATTGTATGATTTTTGTAGCCTTTTTTGCCGCATACCTATTCCTTTATCCGATAAGCATATTCCGGCCTATGCTCCAGGCTGTCAAATCGATACCCCTCCTCCTGCAGCCGTTTTAAAATTCCGGGAAGAGCTTCCACCGTTTTCCCCCTTCCTCTCCCATCATGTAAAAGAACGATGGGGGTATCATAATCGAAAACTCTCTTGAATACCTCCTGCTGAATAGATTCCACTGTAGGACTGCCTACCGCATCCTCTCCGCTAACCTGCCAGTCAAAGCAGGAAAAGCCCCGTTTTTTTAATTCCTCCATACATACCTGTCGATGAGGCTTTAAATAAGAACAGGCACTGCCTCCCGGAAAACGAAACAGAGCCGTTTCAATATGATAGTCTTCTTTTAGCAGGGAGTATAATTTTTCATAGTCAGCCAACAAACTGTCAGGATTAGCATAGAGCTGTTTATAGACGTGGTTATGGGCATGAAGGCCAATGCTGTGCCCTTCATTTTTCATGCGCTCAAGAATAGGTTTATTTTCTTCTGTTAATCCCTCTCCGATAACAAAAAAGGTTGCTTTTGCATTGTATTCCTTTAAAATATCCAGAACCCCTCCGGTATTGGAGCTGGGGCCGTCATCAAAGGTAAGGTAGCAGATTTTTTCTCCCTCCATAGGCTGATTAATCTGCCTGGCAGGAGCCTTTAACAGGCTGAAGGTGCTGCTGCTTGTCTCGATTACGCTTTCTGTCGCATTTTCTTCCATTAATCCTTTACTTTTTCCCAGTAAAGCCCCTATCCAGACGGCAGCCGCAAAAAGAAGAAGTTCACTGATAAATCCGATAATCCGCTTACTTAAGAATTTTTTTCCCATTTTGACCTCAAACGTTAAGGTGTTCCTATAGTTTATGGGCATTAGGATGAAAATATGCATTTCCTTTCTTTTCAGACAGTCTGACTTAGCGGTCTAAACCACCGCTTAATCCGTTTTTTGTGCCCTTACCTTTTCACTCAACCAAAATTATAGTTAAAATTTTATGTCTTTTATCGTTTTTACAAGCCCCTCCCTTATCGGCCATTTAGCTTTCCAGCCCAGAGCCTCTAGCTTAGAAGCATCCAAAACAGCTTTAGTTGCTGCAGAATAGCCGGCCTGCTCCACCTTGTCCGGCAATTCAAAAACAACCTTTGTCCCTGCAAGCTTCGCTAAAAGCTGTGCCAGTTCTGCCAGAGTGAGTACGCTATTTTTGTCGGAAACATTATATGCCTGCCCCGGTTCACCTCGCAGCATCAATAATAGTATCGCTGCCGCACAGTCCTCCTCATAGGTGTAGGAATACAACTGATTCCCTTTACTTTTCAGTACAATGTCCTCTCCTGCTGCCGCTTTATGAATAAATTGGGAAATAGCCTTACTATCTGATTCCAATAATCCGGGGCCATAGATTCTGGACAAGCGTGGAATAACGAAATCAATACCATATTGCTTCCCGTAGGCATTACACAGGCTTTCTCCCAGCCGTTTACTTTCCGGATAACCGGAGCGGAGGGTATTGCAGTCTATATAGCCCAGGTAATCTTCCGTAAAGGTATCCACATCTCCCCTGTTTTCTCCATAAACCTCTACACTGGACAAAAAAATAAAGCGGCCGCATCTATGCTCTACTGCATAATCCAGCAGATTCTTCGTTCCCCACACATTAGCAGTGATTGTCCCGATGGGATCTGCAGCATACTGCCTGGGGTGAGTATTGCTGGCTGCATGAATCATGTAGTCAAAAGTCCCCAGGTCCGGCAGGGGATAATTAATATCTGCTGCTATGTAAGTAAATTCCGGTAGACTCAGAAATTCAGACAGACGTTCATCGGCCCGTTCTTTATTGCGACTGACTCCCGTTATCTGAATATTCAAGGCACAGCATTTATTATAATTCATAAGCATACGAACTAAAGCTGTCCCAATCATTCCCGTTACTCCGGTAATTAAAATTTTTTTCTCCTGCATTTGCTGAATATATTCTCTTATCATTGCTACTTATCTTCCTCTATTTTTTCAAACCAGCCATAGCTTTCCCGCATGAGCAATCTTATACTTTTCTCTATTTGCCCTAAAATAAATGGTAGTGAGGTTTTCCGCCAGATAACCGGCAAAGCGATCTGCTCTGTCCATTTCCTTTACTGCCAGATTTCTTTCTGTTTCTTCTAATACTGCAAAGAGAAAGCTGCTGTAATCGTCAAAGATTTCCCGTCTGGCAATCAGCATATTATAATTATAAAAATAGGGTTCATCTGCAATGCTTTCATAAGCCTTATCATAATCGGGAGCAACCGTTTTTAGCGCTTTAAGCATTGCCTGCCAGTCACTTTCATCTACATAACGTAAGTGCTCTACTCTCATTCCCGGATAGTAAAATACCGGATAGGGCAAAATAACATCAATAGAACGACTGATGCCAAAAAGAATTTGTATTTCCTTATCCGATAAATCAAAAATACGCCGATAATGGCAGAGACCCTTATAGGCTATGTCCCGATTTTTCCAGGCCCAGTAGGTGGCCGTTAGTTCGCAGTAATTACGATTTTTTTCAGAGATATTCTTTCCCTGATTATCCAACAATGTGGCTATGCGTTGATTGGTCAGAGAGGCTCCTACCTGAAGGGGGTAAATGTAGCCGGCAGGTTTTTCGTCAAAGGTTAAGGGTTTGTCCGCATGGCACTTGGCCTGATAGACCTGAATATCTACATTGCCAATATCATCTTTCCCATAGGATGCTATAACTTCTTTTGCCGTCAGAAAATCTTTTCTATGGGCATAATACTCCTCCATAATGGCATTTTCCAGCTTGTTATCAATGGGCAAAATCTGCTCATCGTTTATGCCTTGCTTTCGCAATAGCTTAATAATGGCAGAATGATGTACCTCAGGAACTGCAATGGCATAAAGAAGCCTATGCTTTTGCTGTTTGATTTCCTCCAATGACTTTACCGGTATCCCATCTATTCTCCGAGGATTATCTTCTATGGAAGTAACAAGAAAGCACTCCGGAGATACATGATACAAGGCTTTCCAGGCAGTATAAATACTGCTGGCAACGATACCGGCTCCATAAATGCAAAAAGGAAGGGATAAGGGGTTATCTTTTTTCATTTTTTTCATTATCCACAACCGCATAAAGTACTGTGTCAAAAAGATAAGGATAATAGTGTCTGATATAAAATTTATATTCAGGTACTAACTCTTTAATAAATTTAGGAATTTCCAGGATATCTTCTTTTTTGTGGTAAAGACAGATTGCAAGTTTAGGCTTATGCGTAATAATTGTCTTTCTGGCACCTTTCAGAGCCTCCAGCTCTGCTCCTTCAATATCCATTTTAATAAACGTAACCCCTTCACTCCCTACAACATCATCGATACTTCTCATTGCTACTTCTACAGTACCGGTAGCACTGATGTGTGATCCGGTGCCGCTTCCGTCCTGAAAGGTCATTACTGTATTTTCACTCCATAATCCAGCCTGTTCCATCTGAAAAATACCGGGAGCATTTTCTTCCAAAGCTTTTTGACACTGTTTACAATTCCTAACATCGGGCTCAAAGGCGTATATTTTCCTTGCCCGACCTTGACACCATTTTATAAAATCCAGTGAGTCGGCCGCATCAAAGCTACCGCCATCAACAAAAATTTCATTCTCACCCGGCTTCATGATTTCTCTGTCAAAATACAGCCTGTTTTTCGTATAAGCCAGTCTGACTATCTGCTTATCTGCAAAACTATTCGCTAATAATTGCTCCAAAATTTCTTTTTCATACTTTTCACTGGAAATAAAAACAAATGCATCCTGGTGGGCAGTAAATAGTTCTTCAGGAGAAATTACTTTTTTTCCCTGATAGTTCGTTCCTATTTTTTCTTTACTGTTATCGCAAAAAAAGCTGCATTCTATCTCACAGTAATTAAGCCAACGTAATACACATCTTCCCCAGACCCCTGTTCCAAACAGAATAACCTTTTTTCCTCTAAACTGATCAGGATTAGCAAGGACATCCAACAAATCACTATAGCCTTTGTTTTCATTTCGGTAATATAAAAGCATATCCTTTATGTAGGTTAAATCATTCGTCAAACCATACAATAGTCTTTGGCGAAAAATCATTCTGGATTCTTCATCCTGAAAATAGTCATATACCTCTTTTAATTCAGCAAACATCTATTTTTTATCCCCTTTTCTTATTTTGAAATAATCTGTATATTTAACGGACAATAAGCAGATACCCCTTTTTCCTTCAATAGCTTTTCAATATCCTGATAATGTATTCCGGAAGCCGTAATGACCACCAGTTCTCCCTCCCTGGGAATATACTGTTGAATGGAAATAACCTCTATTTCTTCTAATTGTTTAGGGTTGTTCTTTTCATCTGTCACCAAAATACAATCTACTTTTCCAAATAATTCTTTTTGTTTTAAAAATTTCAGGAAATCCAATGCTGCTTGCCCTGCTCCGTAAACGGCTATATATTTTGCCTCTTGAAGTTTATGGATAAAAATTTCTTTTAGGGATTTCTGATTTTCTTTTACACTTCCCAGTATTTTACGTAATGGCAGACAAACATACTCTGCTCCCTTTTTTTTCTGAAGAATCTCGTTGATTAAGAGCAAATATTTAAGAATTGATATATCCGTCTCGCTAATGTTGTTATAAATCATCTCACCATATTCAAACTCAATTCTTTTTACCGTTTGATTAAGGAGAATATTATAATTATGCTCTATAGCAAATTGGAGGTTATCCAATAGACCCTTCAGTAAATCCTCCAGCTTCTTTCCGTCAAACCTTGTTGCCATATTGGGAGCTCGATAACAGTATAATGCTGTATTCACGAAACAAAATTTTTGAATTTTGTGCATGGCCCGTACAAAAAAGACCGGGTCCTGAAACCTCCGGTAGTCTGGAAAAATAAGATGATTCTTTTCTAAAATACTTCTTCTGAATATAAAACAATAATAGCCATAATCAAATTGATAGTCGTTATATTCATAAGAACCCTCTTTTTCTTGGGCTATTTTACTAAATAGCTGATCCTCTACAATCTGATTATTTCTCAGTATTCTGAGGTTTGTCCCACAGGCATCTACGCCATGTAATTCACAGGCCTGATACATTAACTCGAGGGCATCTGTATCCAGAAAAAAATCATCTCCATCAAGAAAGGCAATAAACTCTCCCTTTGCCAACTCAAGCCCTTTATTTCTGGCAATACCTGCTCCTTGGTTATGCTGGGAATGTACCCGGATTCGAGAGTCCTTTTCGGCAAATTGCTTTAACATAGCTAAAGAATTATCTGTGGAACCATCATCAATACACAGCAACTCCCACTCCTGCAAAGTTTGGTTTAATACACTTTGAATGCAGTCCTTAAGATATAATTCACAATTATATACCGGGGTTATGATTGAGATTTTAACTCTAAAATTATTTGACATAGTGTGAAGCCCCTTATCACTTAATCTTTTATCTTGCGTTAATTAACAGCAAAAATATTTATAGGAAATAAAATCTTTTCCTTCTTCCAGTCCATAGCTTTCCAACTGCACCTTAATATCCTTATCATATAACTCGCTGGCAATAATAATATATATATTCTTCCAATTGTCAATGTCTGTAGGATGAAAAACAGGAAGTCCTTTAAAGTTGCTCCCTCGTTTCACCAACTGATTGTCTATAGCAAGCTGAATATTAAAATCATTTTCTCCTTCATTATCTAATAGTTGTTGTAATATTCCATCGGCTTTATATCCTGTTCCAAAGATTGCCGTCTTTTCTTTTTGACTTATTCTACTTAAGACTTTTCTTAATCCTTGAATATTTTCTTTCTCTGCACATTTCTGTTCATAATAGCTATACCAGATTTCATTTCCCAAGCAGAAAAGAGAGGCATTATCTTTTAAATACTTTTTGTTATCTGTATTCATAAGCAAAAATTCTATAAAAAACCAAATACAGTAATATTCCTGTGCATTATGCGGTGATGTATACTCCCCCAGATAGTGTCAATAGTTTTTCGCAAATTTAATTTCTGCCGTTCAGCAGCTGGCAGT
>JBJELR010000251.1:0-1815 GCA_051879255.1 Lachnospiraceae bacterium
GGCATAGGTCTGATCCTTATGAGCCGTAACAGAGGTTTTTAATGCATACCTTCCTCCCGGCAGCTTAAGGATTCTGGCATAATGACCGGTGGCAATATAATCTGCTCCCAAAGCCATACTTCGCTTCAGCAGAGATTCCCATTTTACATAGCGGTTACAGGCAATACAGGGATTTGGTGTTCTTCCGGCCAGATAATCCTTCACAAAATAATCGATTACCTTCTCCTGAAATTCCTGCTTAAAGTTCATTACATAATGGGGGATATCCAGCACCCGGGCAACCCTTTTTGCATCATCCACTGCACTAAGTCCACAGCAGCCTCCGCTTTCTTCCACCTGCTCCGGCTCCTGATCCTGCCAAATCTGCATGGTTACTCCAATTACCTCATACCCCTGCTCCTTTAACAGCCAGGCCGCTACAGAGGAGTCCACCCCTCCTGACATTCCTACAACAACTTTTTTTGCCATCTGTTCTTCCTCTCGGTTAATCCTTTTATCGTAAAATATAGCACTCCCCTTACGGTTCTGTCAACGAAGCCTTCCTCATATATATAGGAGAAAATGGTTCTTCGAGGTTTTATGATCAATCTGAAAAAATATCCTTTGATTACCGGAACCCTTGTACTCACCTTTGCAGGTCTTATCAGCCGCTGTATCGGCTTTGGCTATCGGCTGTTTATCTCTCAGGCTTTCGGAGAAGAAAGCATGGGACTTTTTCAGTTGCTTTCTCCTGTAATCATGATTGCCTTTTCCCTTACCGGGGCCGGTATGCAAACGGCAATTTCCCGCTATACGGCTTCCTGCATAGCCTGCCGTAAACCCGAAAAAGCCCGTCACTATCTTTGGATTGGCTCCGGGCTGTGCCTGATTTTATCCTCTTTATATGCAGCTTTAATTTACGGACAGGCGGACTTTATCTGTGTCAGCCTGTTTAAAGAGCCCCGCCTCGCTCCCCTCCTTCGAATTACTGCCTTTACCTTTCCTCTGTCCTCCTTCCACTGCTGCTTAAACGGCTACTTTTATGGAATGAGGGAGGTCCGCATTCCTTCACTGACCCAGTTAGCAGAACAACTGGCCCGTACAGGTGGGGTATTTGTACTTTATTTTCTTCTCTCGGGAAAGGGACAGCCCACCATCGCTTTGACTGCCTGGGGAATGATATTCGGAGAAATAGCCTCCTGCGCTATTTCTTTTTTGGCCTACAGGAAGCTTTACCCAAAATCCACTCAAAAAACCGTTCTGTCCTCTGTGTCATCTGACTCTAGCATCACTTTATTCCTGCAGCTTATGGGTATGGCCGTTCCCCTCTCCTGTAACCGTCTGATTGTAAATCTTCTGCAAAGTGTAGAAGCCGTTTCTATTCCTCAAGGCCTGAAAGAGTTTGGCTATTCCACCCAGACTGCTCTAAGCATTTATGGAGTACTCACCGGCATGGCCTTCAGCCTTATCCTTTTTCCCTCGGCCTTTACCCAGTCTGCCTCTGTGCTTCTGCTTCCGGAGGTTACTCGGGCAGCAGCCTCTGCTCAGCGAAAGCAGATGAAAACTACCATTTACCGTTCTGTCCTGGCCAGCATTGCCTTGGGGATTTTCTGTGGCTGCGGCTTCTTTTTTCTTGGTGACTTTGCGGGACGGTTTCTGTTCGGCAGCCTTTTGGCAGGAACCTTCATTCGCCAGTTAAGCTTCCTGTGTCCCTTCCTCTATCTTCACGCTACCCTCTCCAGTATCCTTCATGGACTGAAAAAAGCGGGAATAAGTTTGTTTATTAATGTTTTTTCCCTACTGCTGCGCCTGTTTTTCACTCTGTATTTTATTCCC
>JBJELR010000252.1:0-10076 GCA_051879255.1 Lachnospiraceae bacterium
AGGATTTAGAAGTGTTAGAACAAAACATATAATTTCTTATTTTCTAACACTTCTAAATCCTCGTAGTGAGCCGAAAAATGATAAATCCATTCACAGCGTTCCGCATACTCACGCTGAAAGCTGATATTGACCGCCATAGGCTTGTCTCACGAATAAAATGGTTTTTCGGCAGATATACCGCCTCATAGTCCATAAAGCTCGGTGTAGTTGGCAGAGCTGTCATAAGACCAAGCAAGCCGTATTTCGTAGCAAACTGCTGAATTGCCTTTTGTATCTCCTGCGGCGCTTTTTTCTGCGATTTCATGCACCCGATATTGATAGCGTTAGGCACAATTTTCTAATATTCACTTAGCGGATCATAAATACTCGGCTATGCCGTTTTTTAGGCATGAGGAACAATGTGCCGTCCTCTGCAGCTTTCCATTCATATTCACTATATCGCACTCAGTTAGAACCGGTGCGTTCAAACAGGTTTTTCATCGTCAAAACCCTCCACTATATATTGTAATCCGTATAATTCACAATTATATTACTATTGTACTGTATTTTTCGTGTGTTTTCAATATCCACGCCATTTTCGAACAAAAATTCTTTTTCAAGCAAGGTCAAAGACTACTGTGCTTTCGCTTTCTTAGTGAGAGCTCCGAGCAGCTTTTTTCGTATTTTTTTGAGCATCGTATTCCTCACCTTGCGGATATTGCGATCTGTCTGCCCACGAATGGCGGCGATCTTGACAGAGTTGTACTGCCGTAGGGCAGACAGGAACAGCAGGAATTTGTGAACCTCGTTCAGCTCCCGCAGTGGAAATATCCGCATCCGTCACAAGCTTGTGTATATCGTATGGCAATAGAAAATCGTATCTATGAAATCACCCTTGCGTTCTTGCTGCTTTAGTACATCGCTGAGTGTATCAGGGAAACACAGAGCATCCTCGGATGCACCGTAATCAAGGGGAACATCGTCGCTGCTTCGGAACAACTCGTGATAACGCTCCTTGCGCTGTCGGTTGGCATCGAGTCTGTCATACCACGCAATCAGATTGGTACTCTGTCAAGAAAAAGTACAAATTAAACGTGAACTTTTTTCATAACACTATTTTTAACCTGCAATTAATTCCAAATCCTTTAACTCTTTCCAATGCTTATCCTCATATTCATTTGGTGAGAGACAGCCACAATGACTATGGATTCTAACTGTATTGCAGAAGGTTTCAATATACTGAAAAACCAACCTGTATGCATAGTTATAATCGAATATTTTAAATCGGTTTAACCATTCCCTTTTGATTAATGCGTGAAATACTTCTATGCACGCATTGTCCCAGGGATATGCTTTTTTGAATAACTCCGCTGCATATCGGCTGTGATATGAATATAATAATTACTTACATACCGGCGTCCTCTGTCCGTATGTAGGATTAATCATGGCAACACAGTACACTGAAGAATTTAAGAAGGATGCAGTAAGATATTGGAAAGAGCACTCAGAACTTGGTATTAGTAAAAGCACTTGGTCGACATGGGGAAAAGCCTATGATGAGAACGAAGGCGCTGTGCCAACCAGAGGACGAGGAAATTACGAAAGCGATGAGGCGAAGGAAATTGCCCGCCTAAAGAAAGAATTGCGAGATACCCAAGATGCATTAGAAATATAAAAAAAGCAATCGGCATACTGAGAAAATGACAGAAGCTTTTTTCCTTGAAACTGCTGAATACGAAGGGCAGTTGAAGGAACAAAGGAAACACCGATTGAATGTCTCCGGTGTGCTGAAAATATTAGGCGCTTCAAAAAGCGGATATATAAACTTGAAGAAGAGGCTCCCATCAAAAAGAGAGCTTAGAAAGCAAGTCATAAAGGAACGTATCTTGAAATATATCATGAATTCCCACCAGAATTATGGAGTGTTTAAAAAAAGAGGGAGAAGCAATCGCAGAAAAGACAGTAGGTAACCATATGAGAGAATGGCAAAACAAAAGGGCTTTCCATAAACTTTACGATTTTATAGAAAACCCTTGTAAATAGTGCAGAACGTGGGACTTGAACCCACACGCCTTGCGGCACAAGAACCTAAATCTTGCATGTCTGCCAATTCCATCAGTTCTGCATCCGGTCTGTTGCTTGAATGTCGGAAGAACCTAAATCTAGCGTGTCTGCCAGTTCCGCCACATCCGCAAAGCTATTACAGTATACAAAAAAGAGAAACCAGTGTCAATAAATTTTTCACTTAAGTTGACATTTTTCTGGGATTGTGTTATGATAAAAAAGTTAAGAGGGAGTAGTTGTTTTATGCAATCAACATCCCCTGACCGAGGAAAATAGTAAGACGGTCATGGTTGCATACTTTCTAATTGCCTAAGAGGAAAGAACGAGACTTTTGACGCGAAAGAGTTTTTCGTGTTAATGGTCTCTTTTTTGTTAAACAAAAGCTGCGTATGCCGCAGAATGGAGGAAACTATGGAATTATTTATGCAGATGATTTTATTGACGGTGGGATTTGTGATGCTCATGAAAGGGGCCGACTGGTTCGTGGAAGGGGCCTCCAATATTGCTGACCGCTTCGGGATTCCCCAGTTGGTAATCGGTTTGACCATCGTAGCAATGGGAACCAGTGCACCGGAGGCTGCAGTCAGTATATCTGCCGCATTACAGCAAAGTGCAGGTATTACCATTGGAAATGTGGTGGGAAGCAATATCATGAATATTTTGCTGATTTTGGGGCTGACCTCCGTTATTGCGGTCATAGCGGTTCAGAAGTCTACGATAAAAGCAGAAATCCCCTTTTTAATTGGGATATCCTTTTTACTGCCTATATTGGGACTGGTGGATGGCATAGTTGGCCGTATGGATGGAGTAATCCTCTGGCTATTGTTTATCCTTTATCTTTTCTATTTGTTCCGCATGGCAAAAAAGGGGCAGGAGAATAAGGAGGACGCAATCGACCTGGAGGAAATGCCGCAAATGGACGAAAATGCACCAATGTGGAAGATGGTTTTCATGATTGTAGTGGGTGCGGGACTGATTATCTGGGGGGCAGATATTGCGGTAGATGCGGCTACGGTGATTGCGCAGATTTTTGGGATGAGTGACCGTCTGATTGGGCTGACTATTGTCGCCTTTGGTACTTCTTTACCGGAGCTGATAACCTCGGTAACGGCAGCAGTTAGAGGTAAGGCGGATATTGCGGTAGGAAATATCGTAGGCAGCAACGTGTTTAACCTTCTCTTCGTGGTTGGGACAACGGCACTGATTACTCCGGTGCAGTTTGCCTCCAATTTCCTGGTGGACAGCGTGGTTGCGGCAGCAGCAGCCATTTTACTGCTTGTAGCGGTAAGGAAAAAGAGCAGACTTTCGCGAGTGGGAGGAATTACCATGCTGGTTTCCTATGGGATATACTTTCTCTATCTGCTTAATCAATAAAGGATGCGGTAAATCACCGGAAGCACCAGAAGCAGCGGGGAAAACATCTCTTGTACTATCCTTTGCTTTCTGCTATAATTGGTAGGAAATAGGGACATCCCTATGAGAAAACAATAAGAGAATAAAAGGAGATTCAACATGAAAGGTAATATCGTAGTTGGACAGTCCGGCGGACCTACAGCAGTAATTAATTCGTCTGTAGCCGGCGTTTACAGCGCAGCTAAGAAGCTGGGTGTGAAAAAGGTTTATGGTATGGTACATGGAATTGAAGGATTCCTGGATGATAAGTTATGTGACCTGGATGATTATATTCGTGGAGAGGCAGACGTAGAACTGCTGAAAAGAACTCCTTCCGCATTTTTAGGCTCCTGCCGATTCAAGATGCCTAAGATTGAAGGACACGAAGATGTATATGAGAAGGTATTCGAGATCATGGAGAAGCACGATATTGAGTGCTTATTCTACTGCGGCGGTAACGATTCCATGGATACGGTAAAGATGCTGTCCGATTATGCAGCAGCACACAATAAGCCTCAGCGATTCATGGGTGTTCCCAAGACGATTGACAATGACCTTCCGGTGACCGATCACTGCCCCGGATACGGTTCAGCAGCTAAATATATTGCTACTTCTTTGAAAGAGATTATTCGTGACAACGAGTCCTTTGGTGCAAAGAAGCCCACTATCTGTATTGTGGAGATTATGGGGCGTAATGCAGGATGGCTGACTGCAGCAGCAGCCCTGGCTAAGGGTGAGGACTGTAATGGTGTAGATGCCATTTATCTGCCGGAAAAAACCTTTGATATGGATGCCTTCATGGAAAAGGTTAAGCATCTTGCAGAGACCAAGTCTTCTGTAGTTATTGCCGTATCCGAAGGGGTTAAGCTGGCAGATGGCCGCTACGTATGTGAGGTGGCAAATGAGAATGTTCCGGTAGATGCATTTGGTCATAAGCAGATGTCCGGTACAGCAGCTTATCTGGCGCAGCAGATTGCAGCGCAAACGGGGTTGAAAACACGTGCGGTTGAATTTTCTACCCTACAGAGAGCAGCTACCCACCTGGCATCCCTGACCGATATTAATGAGGCTTTCCAGGTTGGTGCAGATGCAGTAAAGGCTGCCAATGATGGAAAGACAGGTATGATGATTACCTTAGACAGAAACGGTGATGATCCCTATCAGTGTGGAACCAGTGCATACGATATTCATGCGATTGCTAATGTAGAGAGACCTGTTCCGGCAGAGTGGATTACAGAGGATGGCTGTGGGCTGAATGATGGCTATGAGAAATATGCAAGACCATTAATTATGGGTGAATTGACTCCGATGATGGTTAATGGACTTCCCAGACATCTGGTAAGAAAATAAGAAATCTGCTGATAAGGGTAATTCTACATTGTGGGATTACCCTTATCGTATTAAAAGGGAGATATTTTGCACAGGGGGATAAACCATGATTGCAAGCATTATTGGACATTATTTGGTTGATATTGGGCAGATTACGAAAGAACAGCTCCACGATTTGTTAAAGGAGCATCATAAGGTTAGGGTAAAACTAGGATTGATTGCCGTTTCGGAGGGGCTGATGACTCAGGAGGAGGCTGACCGGGTAAATCGGCTGCAGACAATTATGGATATGCGCTTTGGTGATATCGCCGTTGAGGAACGCTATCTTACCCAAGACCAGGTGGAGAGGCTGTTGAAAAAGCAGGGAAATACCTATCTGGCCTTTGCCCAGACTCTGGAAAATCAACAAATCATGAAAATGGAACAGTTGGAGCAGCTCATGGTTGATTTTCAGTATGATCATCATCTTACGGCCTCCAATATGGAAGACTTAAAAAGTGGAGATTTGACACGTATTCTTGGGCTTTATCTGCCTTTGGATGCCAAAGAGTATGAGCTCATTGCCAGCACAGCTCTGCGAACACTGATGCGTCTGGTGGATCAGGATATCTGGTTAAAAAGCGCCCGTTTAACCTCATCCTGGAAAACAGAAAAAGGAGCCTTCCAGCAGGTTACGGGAAGAAGCGGATTTTCCTGCGGTTTGGTGGGTGAAAAGGATGCTCTTGCACCGATGGCAGGTGTGTTTGGACAGGAACATTTTATGGCGGTTGATGAAGATGCTCTGGATGCTATAGGGGAGCTGGTAAATTGTATTAATGGTCTTGTGGTTACCCATTTTAGTGAAAAGGAAGAAGGCCTTGAATTATGCCCGCCGTATTTTTCTACGGAGATTGAAGAAGTAAACAGTAAAGAACTGCTGGTGGTTGCCATGGAAATTTTAGGACACAGTGTAGAGCTTGTTATTTCTCTGGTTGATGAGATAAAGATAAAATAGAGGGTATTCAAATGGCAAAAATACTAATTGTGGATGATTCCAGAACATCCAGAAATATTCTGAAAAAAATATTGGAAAAAGCAGGACACAGCATTGTAGGGGAGGCAACCAACGGAGAAGAAGGGTATCTGGAGTATAAAAGTTTAACACCGGATGTGGTAACTATGGATATTACCATGCCCAAAATGGACGGTATTGAAGCTTTACAGTTGATTCGCCAATACGATGGAAATGCAGTGGTCATTATGATTACTGCAGCAGGACAGAAGGAAAAGATGATTCAGGCAATTAAATTTGGAGCCAGTGATTTTATCGCAAAGCCATACGAAGCGGATGATGTCCTTCAAATTATTCGGAAGTTTACGAAAGAATAAAAGAGGGAATGACTATGGTTTCGATTAAGGACGTTGCAAAACATGCAGGAGTGGCAATTTCTACCGTTTCCAAGGTACTTAATGGTTATCCGAATATCAGCGAGGATACCAGAAAAAAGGTAAATCAGGCAGTGGAGGAATTGCACTACCTTCCTAATTCTGTAGCGGCAGCACTATCCTCAAAGCAGGCTGGGCGAGTAGCACTGATGATTGATCTGAATGTCAAAACACAGGCTATAGATGAAATCGCCATGCGCTACATTTCAGGGGCGATTACCAAGGCCATGGAGCTAAACCTGGATGTGACCACGATTTTCTCCTTTATGTTTCAGCAGAAGACCACAGAAGAACTGATTCGCTATCTTCGGTCTCAAAGTATTACCGGTATCATTATTTTCGGAGTGAGAGAGGAAAATCTGGCCCTTAAAGAGCTGATTGAGAAAGAAGCCTTTAAATGTGTCATTGTGGATGCCGATCGTGTGGGAAGGTGGACTTCATCCGTTAGTATTGACCAGAAGAAGGCTCAGTATGCGGTGGCCGAAAAAATGTTGGAAAATTTTCAAGGTAAGAAAATTTTGTACATATGTGGGGACGAAAGCAGTTATGTGAGCGTAAAGCGTCTTGAAGGAATACGGTGCCTTGCGAGAGAAATGAATCTGGAGCTTATGATAGAACAGGCTGATTTCTCAGAAGTAAAGGCTCGCAGACTGGTCAAGAGGCTGGGAGAAGAAGCGGATGCTATCGTTTGTGCTTCTGATCTAATGGCCATTGGGGCCAGGAACGCACTGAAAGAAATGGAAATAGAAAGACCGGTATGTGGCTTTGACGGCATTTCGCTGATGGCTTATGCAGGGCAGGGAATGTATACCATACACCAGAATTTTTCGGAAATTTCTGCCAGGGCGATGGAAGAAGTGCAGTGGCTGATGAATGGAAAGGAAGGCAGACAGGTGGAGATGGGCTATAGACTGGTGCAGATGAATTATGATGATATGATTGATTAGCTGTAATAGCTTTGTGGGGAAAAGATACCTTTGCGGACGAAGGTATTTTTTCTTTTTTTCTTTCACGAAAGCATTTTTGTGTGATAATATAGGGATAAAAGTAAAAAGCTATAATGATAGACAGTAGTATGATCAGATATGGGAGGGACAGATGTCAGCGCAGACGAATTTGCAAAAAGATATATTGGTGATGAACATGGATAAACAGATGGAAGAAATTTCCAGTGATATGTTTGGGAAGGAAGTTGCGGATTTAACGGACCGGGAAACCTATTATGTGGTACTGGTTCTGGTAAAGCAATTAATGGCGGCTTCTAATGTAAATCAGGGAGAAAAGAAAATTTATTATATTTCTGCGGAATTTTTGATGGGTAAGCTTTTGATGAATAACATTACCAATCTGGGCATATATGATTTTCTGGAGGGGGTACTGGCCAGTAAAGGGAAGAACCTTTCTGTTCTGGAAGAAATTGAGCCGGAGCCGTCCCTGGGAAATGGTGGTTTGGGAAGGCTGGCCGCCTGCTTTTTGGATTCTATTGCCACTCTGGGGCTTGCCGGAGAGGGGATTGGACTGAACTATCATTTTGGGCTGTTTAAGCAGACCTTTAAGGACAGGCTGCAGACAGCCGAAAGGAATGAATGGATAGAAAAGAATTCCTGGCTGACGAAAACAGGCATCACCTTTGACGTTTATTTTGGTGACAGGAAGGTAACCTCCCGCCTTTATGACATGGATGTGGTGGGTTATCATAATGGGGTAAATAAACTCAGGCTGTTTGATTTGGAATCAGTGGATGAGTCCCTGGTGAAGGAGGGAATTCTATTTGACAAGGAAAAAATTGATAAAAATCTGACCTTATTTTTGTATCCGGATGATTCCGATGAGGCCGGAAATTTGTTAAGGATTTATCAGCAGTATTTTATGGTAAGCAATGCTGCCCAGTTGATTTTAAGGGAAATGAAGGAAAAGAAGTATGATCTTCGTAGGCTGTATGATCATGCCGTTATCCAGATTAATGATACCCATCCTACACTGGTTATTCCGGAGTTGATTCGCATTCTTGTAGAGGATAAGGCCTTTACCATGGATGAGGCCATTGAAGTAGTGAGCAAAACCTGTGCCTATACGAACCATACCATTTTGGCAGAGGCATTGGAGAAATGGCCCTTAAGCTATTTGGAGAAGGTGGTTCCCCATCTGGTGCCCATTATTAAAGAGCTGGACAGCCGGATTAAGGCCCTGTATAAAGACCCGGCAGTTCAGATTATTGATGAAGATAATCGGGTGCATATGGCGCATATCGATATTCATTATGGATTTTCCGTAAATGGGGTGGCTGCCATTCATACGGAAATTTTGAAAAATTCTGAATTAAATGCCTTTTATCGGCTGTATCCGGAAAAATTTAATAATAAAACCAATGGAATTACTTTTCGTCGGTGGCTGCTATGCTGCAATCGAGAGCTGACACAATTCATTCAAAGAAACATTGGTGCAGGCTTTAAAAAGGATGCCGGGGAGTTGGAGAAGCTTTTAGCTTATCGTGATGATGAAGAATTTTTAAATCAGTTGGCTCAAATTAAACAAAAGAAGAAAAAAGAACTGGCTGATTATCTTAGAGAGCATGAGGGGGAAGAAATTGATCCCAATTCGATTTTTGATATCCAGATCAAGCGTCTTCATGAGTATAAGCGGCAGCAGATGAATGCCCTTTATATTATTCACAAGTATCTGGAAATTAAAAGAGGAAAAAAGCCAGACACGCCCATCACCTTTATCTTTGGGGCAAAGGCAGCACCGGCCTACGTTATTGCACAGGATATTATTCATTTGCTTTTGGTCTTACAGGAGATTGTCAACCGGGATCCAAAGGTGAAGGATTATATGAAGGTGGTAATGGTAGAAAATTACAATGTAAGCTATGCCCAACGCCTGATTCCGGCCTGCGATATTTCTGAACAGATTTCTCTCGCCTCAAAGGAAGCCAGTGGAACCGGTAATATGAAATTTATGTTAAACGGAGCAGTTACTCTGGGAACCGCTGACGGAGCAAACGTAGAAATTCATGATTTGGTTGGAGACGAGAATATCTATATTTTTGGGGAAAATGCTGAAAAAGTAATTGAACATTACAGGAATGCGGATTATGTATCCAAGGATTATTACGACAAGAGTCCGGTAATCCGGGAGGCCGTTGATTTTATTGTAAGTAAAGAGGCTCTGCAGGTGGGGCATAAGCAAAATCTGGAAAGGCTGTACCATGAGTTATTGAATAAAGACTGGTTTATGACCTTGCTTGATTTGGAGGATTATATCGCTACCAAAGAAAGAATGTTTAACGATTATAAAGATCAGGCGAAATGGAAGCGAATGATGCTGACCAATATTGCTAAAGCGGGATTCTTTTCCTCCGACAGAACCATTGCAGAGTATAATCAGGATATTTGGAAGCTGTAGCAAAGGCTTATTGCTTCGTACAGGAGAGAGAAGCCCACAAAGGATAAGGAGTTGAGGATGAGAAAGAGCGGAGTTTTATTACCCATATCCAGTATTTGGTCCCGGTACGGAATAGGAACATTTTCAAAAGAAAGCTATACATTTGTAGACTTTCTTCAACAGGCAGGGCAGAAGCTGTGGCAGATTCTTCCGCTGGGGCCTACCGGCTACGGGGATTCGCCCTACCAGTCCTTTTCTACCTTTGCCGGAAATCCTTATTTCATTGATTTGGAAGAATTCATTGAAAAGGGATTTCTGACCAAGGAGGAATGTCAAAAGGCTGATTTTGGGGAAAATCCCCAATATGTGGATTATGAAAGGCTTTTTTACAATAGGTTTAAGCTGCTGCGAAAGGCCTATGAGCGCAGCAATATTCTGGACGATGATCAATTTCGCCGTTTCGTCCGGGAAAATGCTTTTTGGCTGGAAGACTATTGTCTGTA
>JBJELR010000253.1:0-1807 GCA_051879255.1 Lachnospiraceae bacterium
CATTTTTCTTCAGGAGCTGTATACACTTTCGCCGGCCGGGCTGCTGCTCCTTTCTCTGTCTTCTCATGTTTTTATCATGGTCTTAATTTAAGTTTCGCAAGAATCTAAAATAGAATCTTAAATTGATTTCATTTCTTCACCCTGCTCACAACCTAATCACATGGGTCATTCTCAGCAAGTAAATTCCCATCAAAATCCCAATATTGCCTTACTACCCGGCACATATCATCTTCATCTAATCCGGTTCCACGAATTGAACTTGTTTCAATTACCTGTATAACCCTTGCACAATCTGTTCCTCTTGGTCTTGCGATTTCTGTCATAACTTGCTCCTTTCTGCCCCGGCATTCACCGGGGCTTTATCATTGATTTTTGTGATATATTAAGCATGAATCTACTTTTTTGAACTGCTTACAGATTGTAAGTAGTTGGGTATCTCAACCCGTTCTATGTACACCTCTGTTCTGGGATTATCCTTGTCATACAGTACTCTTGAGCCATCCATGGAAGCGATAATTCTACAGTTATCATCCTCCACCACATGATAGGCTGTAAGCACATCACACAGGGCTTCATGAAGGTTACAGAGGTCTACCTTCCTTCTGGTGGCCATATAGTAAAGAGCCTTTACGTTTACCGGGTAATCGATCCAGATTGGCTTTAAAAATGGCATGCAATCCCTTTCATACTGCTTGTACTGCTCACTGGGAATTACCCGGATTCTTCCATTCACCTTGACAATCTGCTGATGATTCTTTTTTGTAACCGGAGGTATCGGTATAATGATCCTTAGTATTTCTTCCCAGCATCTTGTATGTTTAGTTTCTTTTTCCTTTTCCCTTGACATTTTCCTACCTCTGCCTTAAACTGTAATTGCTCTTTAGTTTGTGACTTCGGTCACCGGCCTGTGTTCCCATCACAGGCTATTTTTTTTCTCCGGTTTTCCCGGATAAGGTTTCAACTCATATGTATGGTTATTTTTTATGCATTCCAGGTAGGCTATCTGTACTTCCTTTTCTTTGAATTCCCCCTCTATAGGTGGCTCTGTATCGTTATAAGACCTGCTGCCAAAAAGCTGAATCATCTCCCGTTCTTCCAATTCCACAAACACAGCTACATTACGTGCCGTATCATAAGCAGCCTTTGCTCTTGACCATTCTTCATTTTTGTAATAATGCCCGAACATCATGGCTTTATGATGCAGCTTTTTAATGATTTCTTCTGTGTTCAGCATTTACTAATCGCTCTCCTTCCCCGGCATCAATCTTTTTCAGCCCTGCAATAATTCCCTGCAGGACATATTCCTCCTTGTGTTCCGGTATGATGTATTGCTTATCGATCTCCTTTAAGATAATCCCGGCTTTTTCTCTTAAGTCATTTTTTTTCTTTGGATTATTTCTTTTTGCTTCCGCAAGGATTCTCTTGATTATTTCCATGTTTTCACAATGAAGATTGGCTTTTTCAAGAGAAATTTGCATTTCATTTTTTTCTTTCTCCAATATCTCCTCCATATACTTAATATGCTTGTCCATATCTTCCCTCTTTCCTTTCCATTTTCTCCGGCAGCCTACTTTCTGATATATCTTTTATAGTTTTCCATTACCGAATCAGATACTCCGTTTTTGTATACTTTTCGAATATCGGTAATGACTTCATCCTTAAGAATTTTCAGTAGGTCCAGCAGGTCCTTTCGACCATTGGCAAAGTTGCAGCATTTTCCTCCCTCATACTCTATCCGGTATAGCATATGTCCACCTCCCCTACTTCGTACTAAAATAATGAGCTCCTACCTTTTTCCATTTTGTTC
>JBJELR010000254.1:0-10006 GCA_051879255.1 Lachnospiraceae bacterium
TGCTATCTGTACGGCATTGGAAAAATGTGATTCAATTCGTAATCCGGATGCGCTGCGAACCTGGATTTATCGTGTAGTGGTAAATGAAGCATTGCAGCTTTTACGAAAGGGGAAGCGGGAGGTTTCCTGGGATCCGCAAATTATGCCGGAGGACGTCTACTGGGAAGCACCGGTGGAAGAAGTACAGGAGGTTTATGCCCAGGTACAGAAGCTGCCGCCACCAATAAAAACCATTATTTTGCTTCGTTTCTATGAGGAATTGTCGCTAAAGGAAATTGCTCAGGTAACGGGACTGAACATTAATACCGTCAAATCCAGACTCTATCGGGGACTGGCGGATTTAGGAAAAACCATAAGTGCGTAAAGGAGGGTAGATGATGAAAGTATTGCAGGAAAGCAAGAAAATATATGACAGGATAGAGATACCGGAGGAATTATCTCAGGTAGTGGAAGACAGCATCCGGCGTATGGAGAAGCAGAGCATAAGGGATAAGCAGATCCATAGTGAGAATCGTAATGAAAATAAGGGAAAGAAGGATAACATTCACCCAATGGAAGTGAGAAAGAAAAAAAGCACCAAAAAGAAAGTGTGGATAAGAACACTTTCGGCAGCAGCGGCTTTGTTTATCTGTTTTAGTATCGGGCTTAACAGTAATCAGGCCTTTGCTATGGAAATGAGCCGGCTTCCCTTTGTGGGAGTATTGGCCAGGGTATTGACCATTCGTTCCTACGAGGAAAGCAATGAAGAAACGGGAATCAATGTGGCAGTGGAGGTGCCGGGAGTAGAGGCAGATAATATGGCCAAGGAAGAAACAGTCAGGGAAAATCTCCAGCCCTCGGTGGCCATAGATGTAAATGCCCGGATTGAAGAAATTGTACAAAAGCATCTGGCAAAAGCTGAGGAGGACTTTACTGCCTATAAGGAAGCCTTTTTTGCTACAGGCGGAACAGAGGAAGAATGGGCAGGAAGAACCATGGATGTAAAGGTAGACTACCAGATAAAATTTCAGGATGAGGCTCGTGTATCCTTTGTTCTTTATCTGACAGAAGCTTGGGTAGCTTCTTATCAGGAGGAGTATTATTATAATCTTGATTTAGCCCAAAATCGGGAACTGACCCTGGAGGATATTCTTGGATCTGAATGGGTAGATATTTCCAATGCCAGTATTCTTGCTCAGATGGAGCAGAGAATGGAAGAAAATGAGGATTATGTCTACTGGGGCAGTACGAAAGATACAGATGATATTGACATGGGAGGCTTCACTACCGTAGATAAGAATACCACCTTCTACATTAACGAAGCAGGAAATCCTGTGGTAACCTTCCCTAAATATGAGATAGCTCCCGGATTCATGGGAGTACAGGAGTTTGAGATACAAAAGTAATCCCATAGGAAAGATAGGAAAACAAAAATAAGGATGCATAAAAACCCTGCCAATCTTTAGCCTTTGCTACAGAATGGCAGGGTTTTTATAAAGAATAGATTTTTAATCTGTGAAATTATCAAAATATCCCTGTACCAGAATAATCGGTGTTCCCTTATCTCCGGAACCACTAGTCAGGTCACATAAGGAGCCCAGAAGATCCGTTAACTGTCTGGGAGTAGTACCCTGAGAGGCCATATTCCCTACCAGGCTTTCCTGCTTTTCTCGGATACTCTTGGAAATAGCCTCCTTCAATTCCTCTCCTCTTAAATCGGAGAAATCGTTATCCGCCAGATATTTCAGCTTCAACTCATTGGGTGTACCAATTAATCCATTCGTAAAGGCCGGAGAAACCACCGGATCGGCTAGTTCCCAGATTTTCCCCTGGGGATCCTTGAAGGCTCCGTCACCATAGACCATAACCTCAACCTGCTTCCCTGTCAGCTTTTTCACTTCCTTCTGGATGGCTTCAACCAAATCCTGACATTCTCTGGGAAACAGCTTAACCTTATCCTCGGTGGATTTATTTGAGCCTAAGAGACCGTATTTAGCATTGTAGCCACTGCCGTTAATGGGTGAGGTAAGAATATCATCCATACCACATACGATTTTGGCTCCGGCTTCCTTTAACAGTCTTTTGGTTCTTTTACGGGTATGAATATCACAGGTCAGCACACAATCAGTATAGTCCAGAATAGTTTTTGCCTGGTTGGCAAAAATAATCTCCACCTCTGCTCCCGCTTCTTTTATGATATCAGAATAGTATTCAACATAATCTACATTGGTAAATTCATGTTTATTTTCGCCAAAAAGCTGACGATATTTTTCAAGAGTGAGGACATCGCTGTAAGGATTAATGCCCGCTTCATCCAATTGGTCATAGGTCAAAAGTGCATTGCCTACCTCATCACTGGGATAGCTGAGCATCAGCACCACCTTTTTGGCACCCATAGCGATTCCCTTTAAGCAGATAGCAAAACGGTTGCGGGAAAGAATAGGAAAAATAACACCAATCGTTCCACCACCCAATTTTGCACGAACATCATCTGCAATATCTTCAACAGTTACATAATTGCCCTGTGCGCGGGCTACGATAGACTCAGTTAAAGCGATCACATCCTTATCTCGTAAAGAAAAAGGTTCGCTTTCAGCAGCTTCCATAATACTGGTTACTGCAATGTCTACCAAGTTATCACCTTCACGAATGATGGGACAACGAATACCCCTTGAAATAGTACCTACTTTTCTTTCCATACCCTGTACCTCTTACTTCCCTATAATGTTACAAAATATCTGAATTGGACAGACCAATATCTCAGCCTACCAGTGTTCATTATACATAGCTTTGCATAATCTTGCAAGAAAAACTGTATAAACCGATTACAGTATTCTGCTATAAGCGGTAGAATTAGCCCTGTTTACAGTCCATGAGGCCTTGTGATAAAATGAAGTTAATTTGATAAAAAGAAGACAGTAAATGAGAAAAGAGAAAATGATGAGTAGAAGTAAAGAAATAGAAGGAAACCTAAGAACGATTTCTGCCTCTAAAGGTTTGCTTACCTATGAACTTCAGCGAAAAGCAGTAAAAAATGTTAATCTTCGTATTAACAAAGAAGGGAAGGTAAAGCTATCTGCAGCCCCCACCGTTCCGGTTAGTTTTATTGATGAGTTTGTCCGTAAGAAAGAAAGCTTTATCCTGAGTGCAATACAACAGATAGAAAAGGGGAGGCAGGAAAAGGAGAGACAGGCCAAACAGTCCTGGAAAAGCGGAAGCAGGGTTAGAGTGTTGGGACAGGATTTTACCCTGTTGATTCGGGAAAATGTAAGAGAAGGGATACTTATGGAGTCCCCAAACATTTATCTTATGGTAAAGCCGGGAGCCTCTGATAAGCACAAAGAGGCTATTTGGCAGGCATGGCAGAAAAGAATGGCAAAAGAAGTTCTGGAAGAAAGGATGCAGCTAATAGAGGAAAAAACAGCTCCCTATGGAATCACCTGCCGGGAAATGAGCATCCGACGCATGACCTCCCGTTGGGGCTCCTGTCAACCCCAAAAGGGAAAAATCACCCTAAACAGTCGTCTAATGGAAGCCCCGCTTGAGGCGGTTGACTATGTGGTTCTTCACGAACTGACCCATATGAAATATCCCCATCATCAGAAGTCTTTTTATGAGTTTATCGCCCGATTCATGCCGGACTGGAAAACCAGAAAGGCTATGCTCAAGGGAATTATCTGATGGAAGAGACAGGCAATATGAAAGATAAAGAAGACAAGAAAAGAGCGATTGCACAAAAGCCTGTGTAATCGCTCTTTTAAAATTATTTATCCTTAATCTGTGCGTGAAGCTCCTGCAGAGAACGGAGGGCACCGTTTCCATGAGCCTTCATATAACGAAGCCCATCTGCCGTTGCTCTTGCCGCTGCCATGGTGGTCATATAAGGAATCTTGGCTTTAACGGCAGCTTTTCGCAAATAGCTGTCATCATTAATGCTTTCCTTACCTGCGGGAGTATTGACGATGAAGTCCACCTCCCGGTTATTGATAATATCCAGTATACAGGGGCGGCCTTCATACAGCTTCTTCACCTTTTTGGCAGGTATGTCGGCCTGATTGAGGACATCGCAGGTGGTTCCTGTGGCAATAATGGTAAAGCCTACCTCATAAAAAGCCCTGGCAATCTCTGCCACTTCCTTTTTATCACGATTATTCACAGAAAACAACACAGTGCCACTCATAGGCAGCTTAGACTGGGTTGCCTCCTGAGCCTTATAGAAGGCTTCACCGTAGGAGTCGGAGAGGCCAAGAACTTCACCGGTAGAACGCATTTCGGGTCCTAAAACAGGATCCACCTCCTGGAACATATTGAAGGGAAATACAGCTTCTTTTACTCCATAATAGGGGATGGCCTGTTCCTTCAGGGCGGGAACGGGAGAAGGCTTTCCGGTAAGCTCAGAAGTAATAATCTCTGTTGCCAGAGGTACCATGCGTATGTTGCATACCTTAGAAACCAAAGGAACGGTACGGGAAGCACGAGGATTGGCCTCCAGAACATAGACCACCCCATCCTCGATGGCATACTGCATATTCATCAGACCCTTTACGTGCATTTCTTCTGCAATACGCTTGGTATACTCCTTAATGGTGGCCACATTTTGGGGAGAAATATGGACGCTGGGGAGGATACAGGCAGAATCACCGGAGTGGACCCCAGCCAGCTCAATATGCTCCATAACTGCCGGAACGAAGGCATGGGTACCATCGCTGATGGCATCTGCTTCACATTCCATGGCATGATTCAAAAACCGATCAATCAGGATGGGACGGTCCGGGGTCACGCCGACTGCAGCCAGCATATAGTCCTTCATGCTTTCGTCATCGTAAACGACTTCCATACCCCGGCCACCTAATACGTAGGAGGGACGAACCATTACCGGATAGCCTATTCTGGTTGCAATGGCTAAAGCCTCCTCCACAGTGGTGGCCATACCGGACTCCGGCATGGGGATTTCCAGCTTTTCCATCATAGCCCTGAATTGATCCCTGTCCTCAGCCAAATCAATAACAGAAGGGGGAGTTCCCAAAATCTTTACCCCATTTTGTTCTAATTGGGCAGCCAGGTTCAGAGGGGTCTGACCGCCAAACTGAGCGATAACACCCAAAGGCTGCTCCTTATGGTAAATACTCAGGACATCTTCCAGAGTAAGGGGCTCAAAGTATAATTTATCCGAGGTATCATAGTCGGTGGATACAGTCTCCGGATTACAGTTTACGATGATGGTTTCAAAGCCCATTTGTTTCAAAGCCAAAGAAGCATGTACACAGCAGTAGTCAAATTCAATTCCCTGACCGATACGGTTGGGGCCGCCACCTAAAATCATGATTTTGGGTTTGTCCGTATTTACCGGATTCTTGTCCGGTGCGTTATAAGTAGAGTAGTAGTAGGCACTATTTTCGGTACCGCTTACATGAACCCCTTCCCAAGCCTGGGTTAATCCTAAAGCAATCCGTTTATTGCGAATGTCCTCCTCGGGAAGCTCCAGAAGCTGACTTAAATATTTGTCGGAAAAACCATTCTTCTTAGCCAAAATTAAGGCCTCATCAGAGGGAAGGCTGCCCTTTGTCTTTAAGAGTGCCTCTTCTTCCTCCACCAATTCTCTCATCTGTTCAATGAAGTAGGGCTTTACCTTTGTGATTTCATATAATTCATCAGTGGTAGCACCCTTTCGAAGCGCCTCATACATAATGAAATGGCGTTCACTGGAGGCACTTCCCAGCATTTTACAAAGCTGTTCCTTGGTGAGGGAATCAAAATTCTTAGCATGACCCAGACCGTACCGCCCCGTTTCCAGGCTGCGGATGGCCTTCTGGAAAGCTTCTTTATAGGTTTTACCGATGCTCATGACTTCCCCTACAGCCCGCATCTGTGTTCCCAGCTTGTCCTCCACACCTTTAAATTTTTCAAAAGCCCAACGGGCAAACTTAATCACCACATAGTCCCCATCAGGAACGTATTTGTCCAGAGTTCCATATTTGCCGCAGGGAATGTCCTTCAGGGTAAGACCGGCAGCCAGCATAGCAGATACCAGTGCAATGGGGAAACCGGTAGCCTTACTTGCTAAAGCGGATGAACGGGAGGTACGGGGATTGATTTCGATAACGATGATGCGGTCGGTTACGGGATCGTGGGCGAACTGTACATTGGTTCCGCCAATTACCTGTACCGACTCTACAATTTTGTATGCCTGCTCCTGCAAGCGTTTCTGACAGTCTTCAGAAATGGTCAGCATAGGGGCACTGCAGAAGGAATCACCGGTATGAACACCAAGAGGATCGATGTTTTCGATAAAGCAGACGGTAATCATGTTACCCTCACCATCACGAACCACCTCCAGTTCCAGTTCTTCCCAGCCCAGAATGGATTCTTCAACTAAAACCTGTCCCACCAGACTGGCCTGTAAGCCTCTGGAAATAACGGTTTTTAATTCTTCCTTATTATAGACCAGTCCACCGCCGGCGCCGCCCATGGTGTAAGCAGGACGAAGCACTACGGGATAACCCAGCTTTTCGGCAATGGCAAGGCCTTCCTCTACGGTATAGGCTACTTCACTGCGAGCCATTTCAATACCAAGCTTATCCATGGCTTCCTTAAATTCTATACGGTCTTCACCACGCTCAATGGCATCTACCTGAACACCGATGACCTTTACCTGATATTTATCCAAAATACCGGCCTTATGTAGCTCGGCACACAGGTTAAGTCCGGATTGGCCCCCAAGATTAGGAAGCAGAGCATCGGGCCTTTCCTTTTGGATAATCTGTTCCAGCCGTTCTACGTTTAAGGGCTCAATATAAGTAATATCTGCGGTCTCAGGGTCTGTCATAATGGTGGCAGGATTGGAGTTCACCAGTACAATTTCATAGCCCAGCTTACGAAGTGCCTTACAGGCCTGAGTACCGGAGTAATCGAACTCACATGCCTGACCAATAATGATTGGACCGGAGCCAATAATGAGTATTTTATGAATATCGGATCGTTTTGGCATTGAATTGTCCTCCTTTTTTTCTTCTTTACTATTATATAGAAAATGAAAAAAAGCACAAGGGAAAAATAAACAAAAATTGAGAGAGCTATTGGAAAGGCAGTAAAAAAATAGTATACTAAATAAAGAAAAAACAGATGAAGGCCGAAGGAAAGGTGGAAGGCACCCACAGACAGCCTGCCCGGCGGGAGAATGGAGGAGAAAATGGGAAAACCTACTTTAGTGATTTTGGCAGCGGGTATGGGAAGCCGCTATGGTGGTTTAAAGCAGATTGACCCGATTGATGAAAATGGACACAAGATTATTGATTTTTCGATTTATGATGCCATGCATGCCGGCTTTGGGAAGGTAGTATTTATTATTAAAAAGGAGCATGAAGCGGATTTTCGCAGTTGTATCGGAGATGCAGTAAGTAAGCACATTACGGTAGAATATGTATTTCAGGATATGGCAGATGTTCCTGGCTGGTTTACAATTCCAGAGGGGAGAGTGAAGCCCTGGGGAACTACCCATGCACTGATGTGCTGTAAGAATGTGGTAAAGGAGCCCTTTGCCGTCATTAATGCAGATGATTATTATGGGAAAAGTGCTTATACTACCCTGGCCGATTTTCTCACCTCCCATGAAAAGCAGGAGGAATTGCCCAGTTATGCTATGGTAGGGTATGAGCTGAAAAACACCCTTACGGATAAAGGAAGTGTGGCCAGAGGTTTATGTGTTACCGATGAGGCAGGTTATTTGACACAAATTGTGGAGCGTACCAAAATCATTAAGACGGAAACAGGAGCAGCCTATTCGGAGGATGACGGAACCACCTGGACCCCGGTATCGGTGGATACCTTGGTTTCCATGAATATGTGGGCATTTTATCCCAGCATTTTTGGACAGATGGAAGCCGCCTTAGAAGATTTTTTTGCCGGGCAGGTGGAGGCCAACCCCATGAAGGCAGAGTGTCTGATTCCGACAGAAATAGGCAGACTTCTGGAGAAAAAGAAGGCGACGGTAAAGGTCCTTTCTTCTCGGGATAAGTGGTTTGGTGTCACCTACCGGGAAGACAAGCCCTTCGTCAAGCAATCCATTCAGGAGTTAAAGAATCAGAAGGTTTATCCTCAAAAACTGTGGGAATAGACAGGATGGATTTGTAATAGGCTAATTAGGGAGCAAGGCTATAGGCGGCAGCAAAAGGAGAATGGAGGTAAATATGGCAATTTTAGTTACAGGAGGAGCCGGGTATATCGGCAGCCATACGGTGGTGGAATTACAACAGGCAGGCTATCAGGCAGTGGTTCTGGATAATTTGTGCAATTCCAGTAAGAAGGCTTTGGAAAGGGTGGAAGCAATTACAGGAAAAAAAGTACCCTTTTACCAGGCGGATATTCTGGACAGAGAAGCCCTGGAAGAAATATTTGCCAAAGAAGAAATCGATTCCTGCATCCATTTTGCAGGTCTGAAGGCGGTAGGGGAATCCGTAGCCAAGCCATGGGAATACTATGAAAATAATATTGCGGGAACCTTAACACTGGTGGATGTGATGAGAAAGCATGACTGTAAAAATATTATCTTTTCCTCCTCGGCAACGGTGTACGGAGAGCCTGCCTTTATTCCCATTACGGAGGAATGCCCCAAGGGAACCTGCACCAATCCCTATGGATGGACCAAATCCATGCTGGAGCAGATTCTGACCGATATGCAGAAGGCCGACCCGGAATGGAATGTGGTGATTCTGCGTTACTTTAATCCTATTGGAGCCCATAAAAGCGGCACTATGGGGGAAAATCCTAATGGTATTCCCAATAACCTGATGCCCTATGTTACACAGGTGGCAGTAGGAAAACTGAAGGAGCTGGGAATATTTGGAGATGATTATGATACCCCCGACGGAACCGGAGTGAGAGATTATATTCATGTAGTAGATTTGGCTAAGGGTCATGTGAAGGCACTGAAAAAAATCGAAGAAAAAGCGGGACTCAATATTTATAATCTGGGAACCGGGGTGGGCTACAGTGTGTTAGATATTGTAAAAAATTTTGAAGAGGCCAATGGAGTTAAAGTGCCTTATGTGATCAAAGAGAGGCGACCGGGGGATATCGCCACCTGTTATGCTGATGCCGGAAAGGCAGAACAGGAGCTGGGCTGGAAGGCTGAGAACGGTATTCGGCAGATGTGCGAGGATTCCTGGAGATGGCAGAAGAATAACCCTAATGGCTATGAGGATTAAAGGAAAAGGACTAAGGAGCTTGTTTCCTTAGTCCTCTTCTATTACATGAATTTCCAGATAGTCGAAATCTACTTCCTCCATAAAGGCATCGGAAGTGAAGCGGGCTCTTGCATGATGCTGAAAATCCTTAATCGTAGATTCCAGCCATATTGGCTGAGAAAGATTAAAGGTATAGCAGCATTCCTCCAAAGCGTGAAATACCTTATGAGTACGGCTGTCAGTGGAACTGTCTTCAATTGTAGTATCCATTAATAAGTGATTGTCCCTAAAAACCTTGAACCAGATACGCATATGTCCCCCTGTTCTTTAGCGATATTGAAAACGGGTTATTACCTCGCTCCAGTATACCAGATGAGAGAAGATTCATAAAGCTAAAAGTTTTATTAAATATTAGAAAAAAGCAACAATTTACTCCTTAATTATGATAGAATTTTAGTGACAATGATTAGAAAAACTTCTACAAACACCAATTAAGGCAAAAGGGAAATCAGGGAAATGCTGATTTAATCAGTTTCTCCCTGAAGAAAGGGTGAATTAATCGAATGGAAGAAACGTACAAAGAGAGTTCTCCGGTGGAAAGCTGGACAGAGGTTATTCTGGTATACAATTCAGCGCTTAAGGAAATCGGAACTAAGCTGGAAATATTGAATGATGAATTTCAGCACGTTCACCGATACAATCCTATTGAGCACATTAAATCCAGAATAAAAAGCTCGGAAAGTATTGTAAAAAAATTGAAGCGTAACGGCTATGAATCTACGATTCAGAACATGGTGGAATACGTCAATGATATTGCGGGAATCAGGGTAATCTGTTCATTTACC
>JBJELR010000255.1:0-1796 GCA_051879255.1 Lachnospiraceae bacterium
TACTGGTTTGGGAAAGCTGGTTTCCATAATACATTTGAACGATTTCTACCTCCGGCAGCAGAGCCTCCTTCATACGCATAAATCTCTGGCGATTTTCTTCATCGATTACCTCATCTGCATCTGCTGCATAGATGTAGTCGCACCGGGCCTTTGAAAAAGAAAAGTTCCTGGCAGCAGAGAAACTGCCTGTCCATGAAAAATCAAAAACCTTATCCGTATACCTTCCGGCAATCTCCTTAGTCCGGTCAACAGAACCGGTATCTACGATAATTAATTCCTCATACAAGCCATGCAGACTGTCCAGGCATCTGGCCAGAACAGCTTCTTCATTTTTTACAATCATACATACGCTGATGGTTGCCATTCTACTCTCCTTCACTACAAAACGTTTTAGGGCAAAGATTACGGGCAAAATCTCCAACTCTATTTACGATCTCTGAATCAGTAATATTTCGACATGCTACCGTTCACTTAGCAAGCAATAGCTTTATTTCTCAGAATGCACCGTCAGTACTAAACAAACAGCCTCTCTACTGCCTCCTGCAATTCTTCCATGGTTTCCATCTCATTCACCTTCTGCCTGAGTTTTGCCGAATGAGGCAGGCCGGTGGTATACCAGCCTATGTGTTTTCGCATCTCCCGTACAGCCGTATACTCTCCCTTATATTCCATCTGGAGTTTGGCATGTCTTAAGATAGTATCCCGCCTTTCCTCCATACTTGGCTGGGGGCATTCCTCTCCGGTTTCCATCTGCTTAAGGATTCTTTTGAAAATCCAGGGATTTCCCCTGGCTGCCCTGGCAATCATCACCCCATCACACCCGGTTTCCCGCATCAAACGCAATGCACTTTCGGCATCCGTTACATCCCCGTTTCCCAGCACCGGAATAGAAACAGCCTCCTTTATGCGGGCAATAATTTCCCAATCTGCCTTGCCGGAATAATACTGCTCCCTGGTCCGGCCATGAATCCCTATGGCGGCCCCTCCTGCATCCTCTACGATTTTTGCGATTTCCACCGCATTAACATGGTCATCATCAAATCCCTTCCTGATTTTGACCGTTACCGGTTTATTAATCGCTTTGACCGTCTTTCGGACAATTTCTCCCACCAGCTTGGGATTTTTCATCAAGGCTGAGCCTTCTCCATTGTTTACAATCTTGGGTACGGGACAGCCCATATTAATATCCAGAATAGAAAAGGGTCTTTCTTCAATCGCTTTTGCCATCTGACTGATAATTTCAGGATCAGAGCCAAAAAGCTGCAAAGACACCGGTGTTTCTTCGGGATGAATTTCCAATAGCTTCTCCGTATTTTTATTTTTATACATAATGGCTTTTGCACTGACCATTTCCATACCAATCAATCCTACACCCTGTTCCCTGCACAGCAAACGAAAAGGCAGGTCTGTTACGCCTGCCATGGGTGCCAGAATTAAAGGATTGTCTAAAACCACATTACCAATCGTCAATTTGGCCATAATTTCCTCCACTTCGAAGCCTCTTACGCCAAACAGGCTTCTCTTCCCGTTTTATCATCAAAGGATTTCTGCCTAATCCATTCCATCCAGCAGTCCTCCCGCATCCTCTCCTAAGAATACTATCCGGTAATACAGGCTTAAGGCTTCCAACAGTTCCTGTCTGGTTCTTCGAATTTCTCTGACCAATAGCCCGCTTCCGATTTCATCATAATAATAGTCATCTTCAGCAGCATCCGTTTCGATTACCAACGTACCGTCAGCCTCAAAAGCAAAGGTGATAATTCCACCGATTTCTTCCGTAAATAACACACAGATAA
>JBJELR010000256.1:0-9967 GCA_051879255.1 Lachnospiraceae bacterium
TGTGCTGTGCTGTGCTGTGCTGTGCTGTGCTGTGCTGTGCTGTGCTGTGCTGTGAAGAATTATCCTATGAACCGGCATGCCTGTCAACCTCCTGTGGGATATAATTTTGAACATTTTACCAGAAAATTTTAGCTTTGTCACCTGTTTTTTTATCTGTAACAGAACAATTTTTGAGAAATTTTTTACCATCCCTGTGTGTGACATGATAAAATTAAACCTTCAGGGTTCTTTTCACTGACAGAGAATATTACTCAATTCGGCAAACTGTTCCAGCGAAAGCGCTTCTCCCCGAATGCTGGGCGAAAGCTCCATAGCGGTCAGCGCAGCCTCCACCTGCTCTTTACCAAGATTTAAATTGGCTGCATTTCCAAGACCATTTACCAAGGTTTTTCTCCGCTGATTAAAGGAGGCCCTGATCAAATCAAACATGAATTTTTCATTTTTTACTTCTACCGGCAGCCTGTCATGACAGGTAAGACGGATAACGGCACTTCCCACCTTGGGCCTGGGCATAAAGCAATTTGGGGGGACATGAGCCACAATTTCCGGTCTGGCATAATATTGGACTGCCAGTGAAAGCGCTCCATATTCCTTGCTGCCGGGTCCTTCCTGCATTCTCCGGGCAACCTCCTTTTGTACCATAATGGTAATGCTGTCCAGTGGAATATGGCTTTCCAAAAGCCCCATAACAATGGGTGTAGTGATATAATAGGGAAGATTAGCTACAACCTTAATGGGTTTTCCCTGGTTTTGTTCTTCAATTAAGCTATGCATATCCACCTTCAGCACATCTTCGTTCATTACCATTACATTCCCATATCCGGAAAGGGTATCCTGTAAAATGGGAATCAGATTTTGATCAATTTCAATGGCAATGACCCGACGGGCATTTTCTGCCAGATATTGTGTCATTGTCCCTATTCCGGGGCCAATTTCTATTACACAGTCTTCTTTGCTAATCTGTGCTTTATCAATAATCTTTTCCAGCACATGGGTATCAACCAAAAAATTTTGACCAAATTTTTTCTGAAAATGAAACTGGTATTTTTGTAAAATTTCTATGGTATTGCTTGGATTTCCTAAAGTTGCCACAGGTCGCCTTCCTTTTTTGCTCTATCATGCCAGTTTATACAGCTTCTTACTGTTTTCACCGGTAATTCTGATTACCTCCTGCACATCCATCCCCTTGATCTTGGCAACAGCATGAGCAATAAGGGGAAGATTCAAAGGTGAATTTCTCTTTCCCCTGAAAGGTGCAGGTGCCAGATAAGGGCTGTCTGTTTCCAGAACAATCTGTTCTATCGGGATATACTCTATTGCTTCTTTCAGCTTCTTTGCATTTTGAAAGGTGGATACTCCGCCTATGCCAAAATAATAATTCCAGTTCAAATAGTCCCGGGCCGTTTCCTTCGTATAAGAATAACAGTGGATTACTCCCAAAAGTCTGTCTGCCCCCTCCTCCTTCATAATACCATAAGTATCTGCCGCTGCATCTCTGGAATGAATAATAATGGGCAGGTTTACTTCGTGGGCTAACTGTAGCTGCCGCCTGAACCATCTGTGCTGAACCTCTTTTTTAGGCTCATTCCAATAATAGTCCAGACCAATTTCCCCAATAGCCTTTACCTTTGAACCAGAAAGCTGTTCTTTCATCCACAGAAAGGATTCCTCATTCAGCTCTTTTGTCTCACAGGGATGTACTCCCACTGAAGTATAGATAAAATCATATTTCTCTGCCAGAACTATGCTGCTTTTAATAGAGGAAAGACCGGCAGCAATATTGACGATATATTCAATTCCTGCCTCCTTGAATTTTCCTATCAGTTCTTCTCTATCTTCGTTGAAAGCCTCATCATCGAGATGGGCATGGCTGTCAATAAGCATGGTTTTTCTCCTTCTTTTCACAATTCTTTACGTAGTATATCATAAAGCGGAAAGAATAACTATTCCGGTTTTTATAAATTGGAGTTTTATAGCATTGCTTAAAGATTTTTTTATTAGTATAATGATAAAGAATGAGTAGAGCAATCCTCACAGATGGGTGTCGTTATGACGATGATGAATCGGTTTGCAGTAGAATAAATCCTCTGACAATAAAAAAAAATCGGAATGACAGGATTTGAACCTGCGACCTCTTCGTCCCGAACGAAGCGCTCTACCAAGCTGAGCCACATTCCGATAAGCAACAGATGCATTATACAACATTTTTATCATAAAATCAAGTAGATTGGAGAAAGTCTATGGAAAATTCAACAAAAAGAAAACTTCCTGTCCCTGTTATTGATTCCTCTGCCTTCATCGCAAAGGGTGCTATAGTCATGGGAAATGTTACCCTGGAGGCCGATGTCAGTATCTGGTACAATGCTACCGTTCGCAGCAGTGATGACCCTATTCGTATCGGCCAGGGCAGTAATGTACAGGATAATGCAGTTATCCATGTAGACAAGCATTATAAAGTAGATATTGGAAAGAACGTCACCATTGGCCATAGTGCTATCGTACATGGCTGTCTGGTAGGTAATAATACCTTAATCGGCATGGGTGCCATTATTTTAAATGGTGCTTCAGTGGGAAAAAACTGCATTATCGGTGCCGGTGCTCTCGTTACACAGGGCGCTGTAATCCCCGATAACTCTCTTGTGGTAGGCTGTCCCGGTAAAGTCATTCGCCAGGTCAGCGAGGAAGATGTAGATGCCAGTATCCATAATGCACTTCACTATATCGAAGAAGCAAAGCTCTATCGTTTAATGGAGGAAAATACATGACCGGAGAAGAAAGACGCAAAAAAATTATTACCCTCCTATCCGCATCTTCTAAACCTGTTTCCGGAACTTGCCTGGCGCAAATGTTTCAAATCAGCCGCCAGGTGATTGTACAGGATATTGCTTTGCTTAAAGCAGAGAATAATAACATTATTTCTACTAATCGGGGGTATCTGCTGTACCAGATTCCACAAGATACCCATCTGCAGCGTCGGGTTTTTGAAGTACAGCATAGCAGTGACCGGATTCTTGAGGAATTTTATACCATTGTGGATTTAGGCGGAAGGATTTTGAATGTTTCCATTGATCATGAATTATATGGGCTGATTGAGGCCTCCCTGTTAATCGGTAATCGTGCTGATGCTAGGGACTTTGCGGGGAAAATGGCCGCCTGTAAGGATCAGCCTTTAAGTACACTGACCGGAAATACTCATTACCATACGGTTGAGGCCAAAAGCGCAAATACCCTGGATGCCATTGAAAAGGCCTTAAAAGAAAAGGGATTTTTAATTTAAAACAAAAAAAACACCGTCCCCAGACTTGTTGTCCAAAAACAGTGCTTTATGCGCCTCCAGGGGCTCGAACCCTGGACACCCTGATTAAGAGTCAGGTGCTCTACCAACTGAGCTAGAGGCGCTTGGTTTGTAACGCAAGTGTTATTATAGTATATATTTTTTTAATATGCAAGTGTTTTTTTCTTTTATTTTATATTTTTTTATGTATTGGTAATGGGGCATAAGATATCTCTCCCTCTTTCCCCATTACCTCAGCATTCATCGCATGATTTCCCCTACTCAGATATCTCCAATGTAGAATCCTTCAAGCGGCAATAAAAGTTTCCATCTTCCTCCGTATAGGTTTCAAATACTCCGGTTACCACAACCTCCGTTTCCATTTCAGGATATTCAGCCGGATAAGCATGACTGCCATCTCCCCATACGAACTCAATTCCCTGGGCACAACACTCCGTTGCATCCTGTATGATACAATAATGATAGTATTGCTGCATAGTTTCATCCCAGAACCCATAATATGCTCCCTGCATTCTTACGGTTTTTCCTTCATACTCCTCAGGGTTAATCATCATCTGGTTCACCGTTGCATAAACCATCCTTCGTCCCATGGCCGGAAGATCATAATCCACTGCACTCCCGCTCTTTTCCCGGGTTTGTTTTTCCTCTCCTTCCTGCTCTTTTCGTTCTGTCACTGCTTCTTCATTAGTTTCTGACTCTGCGGTTTTTTCAGCCAACACCTTTTCCACATTATTCTGGCCGTCAAACCCTCTGCCTTCTTCCTTCTTCGTTGTGCAGCCGGCTGCAATCAATAAAATCGCCAATAAAAATACTGCTTTTTTCATCCTTTCCTACCTCACACATAATTTTCCGATTATCGCACAAAACAAAAAAACCACTATATTAATTGCTACAATAGTTGATCCTACCGGAGTGGAAAACAGGATCGCTCCCACTATTCCGATAAAAGCCGATACAACAGAAAAACAGGCTGCACAAATCACCACTGCCCTATAGCTTCTCACTATCCGCATAGCCGATAACGCCGGAAAAATAATCAATGCAGAAATCAGAAGTGACCCTGCCAAATTCATTGCCAACACGATGATTATGGCAGTTATGACTGCAATCATCATTTGGTAGAGCTTTACATTTTTTCCTATGGCCTTCGTAAAGTCCTCATCAAAGGTTACCGCAAAAATACGGTGATAAAACAGGCAGTAAAACAGAACTACTGCTATGGACATGAAAATACACAGCCTTACCTCACCTATCGACAGTGTCAGAATGGAGGTAGAACCGAAAAGTGTACTGCATACATCTCCCGAGAGATTCGCCGATGTGGAAAAAAGATTTAATAGCAAATACCCTAATGCCAATGAACCGGTTGAAAACATGGCAATTAAGGCATCTCCCTTTATTTTTCTGTTTCTTCCTGTGTAAAACAGGAAAATAGCTACCATAATCGTAATCGGCATAACCAATATAGTAGGGCTTACCAGCTTCAATATGGTGGCCACTGCCATGGCTCCAAAGGCCACATGGGAGAGGCCGTCTCCAATAAAGGAAAGTCTTTTCATTACCAATGTCACCCCTAAAAGGGACGAGCAAAGAGCAATAAACACTCCTACGATCAGCGCATACCGTACAAAGGGATACTCCAGATAAAAGAAAATTTTCTCTATTGCACTATTCAACCTTTTCCTCCTCTCCATACTTAAAAAGCCTTCTCTTATCGCTTTCCATGTACTCTTTTTTACTTCCATAAAAAGATGTGCTGCCTGAAATATGCAGAATATGAGTTGCATATTGCAAGGCCTGTACATCGTGTGAAACCATAATAATCGTCATTCCCTGCTCATTTAATCGGTGAAGAAGCTGGTAAAAATCAGAAGCTGCCTTGGGGTCCAGCCCGCTTACCGGCTCATCCAACAGAACAACTCTGGCCGCTGCACACAAGGCTCTCGCCAATAGCACTCGCTGCTGCTGTCCCCCGGAAAGTCTTCTGTAGCATTCCCTATGCAGTTCCCATATCCCTAACTCCTCCAGTCTTTTTTTGGCCAATGCTTTTTCTTCTTTCTTGAAAAAAGGAGATCTGCCGCACTTTGCCAGACAGCCGGACAAAACGATCTCCCAGACCGTTGCCGGAAAATCTCTTTGTATTTCTGACTGCTGTGGAAGATAGCCAATTTCATGAGGAAGTAAGCCGTCTCCCATAAGGATTTCACCCCCTATGGCCGGCTGCAAATCCAAAAGCGTTTTAACCAGGGTACTCTTTCCTGCCCCATTTTCTCCGACTATGCAAAGATAGTCCCCTTTTCCTATCTTAAAATTCAGCCCTTCTGCAATGATTCTTCCATCATAGCCAAGCTGTAAATCTTTTCCTGTAATATATGCCACCTTTTCCTCCATTCTAAGTTCAATTCAGTGCCTGCTTGAATACTTCCAGATTATCCTCCATAGCCTGAATATAACTAAAGCCATTATTCATATCCTTCTCTGTCACTGATTGAATCGAATTCAGCACCAGAATATCCTGATTTTTCTCCCGGGTGTTCTGTTTTATGGTTTCTGCAATTTTCTGGTCTGAGCTTTCAATAACCATAATAGAGGATGCCCCTACTTCATCTGCCTTCCCGGAAAGAAAAGCAATGGTTTCAAAGCTTGCCTCTGTTTGGGCACTGCAGCCTGAAAATGCTGCATAATAATTAAGTCCATAATCATCTATCAAATAGCGAAAGGGAAATCTGTCCCCAAAAATTAACGTATTAAACTTACTTTCTGCCATCGCCTGCTCATAACGTTCATCCAGTTTAGCCAACCTCTCTCTATAGGCAGCTTCATTTTTTTTAAGCTGCTCCTGATTGTTTGGCATTACTTCCTGCAAAGCATCTGAAAGATGACCTACCAAAATCTGAGCATTCTTCAGTGACAGCCAGATATGCTCATCATACACATCATCATGAACTTCCGCAGAAGTTTCTTCATGCTCATGGCCATGCTCGTCCTCCTGCATTCCTTCCACCATTTCTTCTATTTTGGCTCCCTCTCCTAAGGTTTCCAAAAGATTGATGACTACCATTTCTTTATTAGAAGTCTTCTGTAAAGCCTCAGCGATCCATCTATCTGACTCCCCTCCAACATAAATAAAAATATCGGCAGCACCAATAGTAACAATATCCTCAGCAGTAGCCTGATAGCTATGCAAATCAACCCCGTTATTTACCAGCAGAGTCAGATCAGCAGTCTCACTTAACCCCCGAAGAAGCTCCCTTGTCCAATCATAGGAGGGAAAGGTAGTGCATACAATGCTGACTTTATCTTCCGTCCGGGATTTGTCTTCTTTCTCAGGTGTTGTCTGAGCACACCCCATAATCTGTCCCGCACATAATAAAAATACCAAAAACAACCATATTCTGTTTCTTTTCATCTAAATTTCCTCCAACTAAAAAAATGTACCAAAAAAACACCAGTCCAAGCTGGCTGCCATTCTTTTACTTTAGTCTCAATTCAGAAGTTCTACCTTTAATGTAATGAGGGTATTCTTTAAGGCCTTAGACCTTTCAACAAATAGAATTTTACGGATGTGTATTCCAAAAACTGCTGCCGAAAACAACAGAGCAGAAAGAGCTTTCATCCCGGAAACAATTTTAGATGCCGTCACCAATCCGGCACAGACATGGCACTCTTTACCAAGGCAGTCATGGTGCGTGTTCTCTGAAAGATAATCATAAGAAAAAAGAATTCCCATAATCAACATAATACTTAACCAAATGGACAGTATTCTTTTCATTCCACGCACCTCCTTGCCTTTGCTATTTTAGCATGATATCTCTTTTCATTCCATAATTTTTCGTAAAGAAGCAAGACTTTTCTCCGTAAAGGGCGGAAAGCGAAAACGGTCTGCAAAGAGTCTTCGACTTTGAAAAATTGCCTTTTCATGAGAAAATGTACAAAAGCTGTAATAGCCATGATATTGTCCTATTCCGCTGGCTCCTACTCCACCAAAGGGAAGGTTATTGTTGGCCAGATGAAGAATACAATCATTAATACAGCCTCCTCCAAAGGAATACTCCCTGAGGATTTTTTTAGCAAAACTCATCTCTTTCGTAAAAATATAGCAGGCAAGTGGTTTTGGCTGACTTTTCAGCTTATCCAGAACTGCCTCAATTTGACAATAACCAATAACCGGAAGTACCGGACCAAAGATTTCCTCCTTCATGCTTTCGCTATGAAAGGTGGCTTCCGGTAAAATAGCCGGGGTAATTTTCAGGTTTTCTTCATCCTGCTGACCGCCAATAACCCGTTCTTCTCTCTCAATCAACCGCTTAAGCCGCATATAATGATGGAGACTAATAATTCTGGCGTAATCCGGGTTTGTGAGAGGATTTCCATAAAGCTGCTCCACCTGTTCTTCCATAGCCTTTACCAAGGCATCCTTGATTTCTTCCTCCACCAGAACAAAATCCGGTGCCACGCAGGTCTGTCCTGCATTGATCATCTTTCCCCAGATAATTTTTCTCGCTGTCTCCTGTATATTGGTGCTTTTTTCCACAATGCAGGGGCTTTTTCCTCCCAGCTCCAGGGTAAGAGGGGTAAGATTTTCACTGGCCTGGCGCATAATAATCCGCCCCACTCTGGCACTTCCGGTAAAGAAAATATAATCATACCTTTCTTTCATCAGGGTATCGTAAGAGGTTCCTTCTTCCACCACATAGAGGTAATGTGCCTCAAAATTGGTGCGAATCATTCTCTCAATAACATTACTGGTGTGACTGCTCTCCCTGGAGGTATTTAGTACAATGCAATTTCCCGCTGCCATTGCCCCGATTAAGGGTGAAAGTGCCAACTGAAAGGGATAATTCCAGGGTGACAGGATCAATACAGTTCCATAGGGCTCGTAAAGCGTCAGGGATTTTCCTCCGAAAACATTAATCGAGGTCTTTTTCTTGTTGGGACGAGTCCACTTATCTAAATTCTTCAGCGCAGTTTTGATCTCATCTAAAACCGGTATTAATTCCATCACATAGGCTTCATATTCAGATTTATTTAAATCCTCCCTGAGAGCCCGATAGATTTCCGGCTTATATTCCTCAATGGCCTCTGCCAGTCTGAATAACTGTTTTTTCCGAAACTCTTTGCTTTTTGTTTCATTGGTTCCAAAAAAATCTCTCTGAGACTGAATAACTTTACTTAGCTGCATACTCCTTCTTCACCCTCCCTTCTTATGGCTACCATTATATACCAGATTGTCTTTTTTTGACAGAAGAAAAAAAAGCAAATACAATAAAATAAAAAGGAGGACAAAAAGCTTTATGGAAATTTATATGATTCGCCATGGCCAAACCCAATGGAATAAAGAAAAAAGATTACAGGGCAGATCCGATATCCCTTTGAACGAATATGGTATCCGACTTGCTGAGGTTACCGCTCTTGCCCTGGAAAGCATTCCCTTCACCCGGATTTATACCAGTCCCTTAAGTCGGGCTAAGGAAACTGCCCGTATTCTTTTGCATAATCGTTCTACAGCAATTATTGAAGATGATCGACTTTTAGAAATGAGCTTCGGAGAGGGTGAAGGAGAACGTATCGACACTATTTATGCACAGCCTCAGTCGCAAATATACAATTTTATCCACGATCCACAAAATTATCTTCCCCCTGCCGGAGGAGAGAGCTTTGAACAGCTCTACAGCCGATGCCATTCTTTTCTCCGGGAGGTTGTACTGCCTGCTGAAGCCTCCTGTGACTACATGATGATTGTGGCTCATGGCGCTCTTATCCGGGGATTGATCCATGCCATTAACGGACGGCCTACCAAGGACTTTTGGATAACCACTCATAAAAATTGCTCAGTAACCATTGCCTCCTGCACTGAGGGTCATTTACAGCTAAAGGAGGAAGCCAAAATTTATTATACGCAAAAAGTGGAAGCTACCTGGTAGCCTCCACTTTTTTAAAATTGAATCAACAGATAAATCAAAACCACCACAAGTCCTGCCAGGCTCATAAATAATCCAAAGGAGAGACTTCGGCCGATAATCGTATTGTTTTCTGAAAAGGTTTCGTAAAGCAGGGAAAGCTTATGTTCCTGACTTTCCTCCTTCTGATTGTCTATCCACACCGTTTTATTCATTCCATGAATAAGGATATCCAGAAAATGTCCCACATAATGGGTAAGCAAATTCCCCTCCTCCAATTCATGAGGCAATGGACTGTCCCGATAAACTGTCTTTCTGAGTATCACCACTATTCCATCCACCAGCCTGTCCAACACACGACAGACGAAGGTACAGATAAAGGGCACGATGGTTAGGCACAGGGGACGGTAAATCAGGTTTTCCAAATCCAGCCTTTCAGGCCATATCTGGATATAGTTGCCCTCCTTCATCATTCCCTTTCTCACCACTACTAAATAAAGCACTATCCCTATCCCCAGAGAAATAAATGCTCCCTTGAGATTCTCCCAGGAAAAATAAGTAATTCCCAGAGTATCTATCGTCATTCCCATTGCTCCTTCGGCAAAAATAGCCAGCTTCTCCATCGTAAATTTAGGAAAAAGTCCCAATACAAAAATAATTACTGCTGCCAATACTACACAGCCTGCACTGGCTTTTTTCCAATAGGATTCCTTCCTCTCATACTGCCTCTGCACCTTTTCCTGCTTATTTTTTTCCACAAAAATAGCCACAT